>DATEMW010000176.1:0-31189 GCA_035275385.1 Candidatus Methylomirabilota bacterium
TCGTCGTCCACGACGAGGATCGACGCGGTCATTCGGGACCACCTTTGATCTACGCTGACGCAGCCCTGATGCTGCGGGGACAGCCGGTCGCTGGCGGACACGCTCCGCTCGGCGGGAGCCGCCGCGGGTTGCGCCACGGGCGGCTCCGCTCGGGCGCGACTCTACCACAATAGCCCGGCGTCTCGTTCTGGAACAAACTCGCGCCCAATTTTCTCTGGGTCGAGAATCCGGCCCCTCCTCGCTCGCACGCCTGAGAATCGCGCGTTCCGCCTGCGGGCATGGTGTGGCGGATATCTCTGCGTTGTCGGCTGTTTAGCGATCACCGCTCCAATGGCACCTGGCTTGCGCTCCTGCTGGCCGCTCGTTCAACCGTGCGAGCCGTGCATTTTGCGTAAGGAGCAGACATGAGCAAAGCGAGTGTCCGGGTGTTGTTGGCGGCGACGGTCATCCTTCTACTCGGGCTGTCGCAGAACCTGACGGCGCAGTTCCGAGGAGCGCGGGACCCGGGCGTCCGGGGTGGCGGGCCTGGAGCGGGTGGCCCGCTCGCCGGAATCGTTGCGGGTAGTCCCGAGATGGAGATGTTCACGGTCGGACTAGAAGACTTCTCCGAGGAAGAGGGCGTCGCGGACGGCGTCGGTCCGCGATTCAACTTCGTTGGCTGCGCCGGTTGCCACGCGCAGCCAGCCGTCGGCGGAACGAGTCCGGCGGACAATCCCCTGTTCCGGCTGACCGGCGAGCTGAAGTTCGCAGGGAACATCATGCCGTCCTTCATCACACCGAACGGCCCGATCCGGGAGGCTCGCTTCCAGTTCAATTCGGATGGTTCCCGTGACGGCGGCGTGCACGCGCTCTTCGTGATCACCGGCAATCCGGAGGCCGCAGGCTGCAACCTCAAGCAGGAGGACTTCGAGACCCAGGTCCGCAACCGCAATATCATCTTCAGGATTCCCACGCCGGTCTTCGGCGCCGGGCTCATCGAGAACATCAAGGACAGCACGCTCGTGGCAAATCTCAACGCCAACTCGACCAACAAGCGGAACCTCGGCATCAGCGGGCGGCTGAACCGGAACGGCAACGACGGGCGTGTCAGCAAATTCGGCTGGAAGGCGCAGAACCCGTCCCTCCTGGTCTTCTCCGGTGAGGCGTACAACGTCGAGATGGGCATCACCAACGAAGCGTTCCCGCACGAGCGTGACGAGACGGCGAACTGCCAGTTCGCGCCCGTGCCCAACGACGTGACCGCGAGCGTGCGTCAGATCGGCGCCATCGAGAACTTCGCCAACTTCCAGCGCTTCCTGGCGCCGCCCACGCCGGTCACGAGCTTCACCGGCGCCTCATCGTTCTCGATCGCCCGGGGCAAGCAGAGATTTGCGGACGTCGGCTGCGCGCTCTGCCATACGCCCTCGCTCGCCGTGAACGCCAACGCCAGCGTGGTGGCGCTCCGCAACAACGGCCAGCCCGCCAACCTCTACTCCGACCTGGCCCTGCACCAGATGGGTCCCGGTCTGGCCGACGACATCCTGCAGGGCGCCGCGCGCGGTGATGAGTTCAGGACGGCGCCCTTGTGGGGTCTCGGCAAGCGGATCTTCTTCCTGCACGACGGCCGTACGAGCGACCTCGAAGTCGCTATTCAGGCGCACCGGAGCGACGGCAATTCGAAATTCGGTCCGTCGGAGGCGAATGGGGTCATCAGCAACTTCAACCGTCTGAGTGACAACGACCAGCAGGACCTGCTGAACTTCCTGCGCTCGCTGTAGTAGCTTCGGCAGGGCGGCCGGGGCGCCTTCGGGCGCCCCGGCTCACATCACGATAGCGCCAGGCCGCGGCGGGCGAGCTCGCCCTCGAGATCGAGCGCGGTCGTACGCGCCGAGACACCGCCCGGCACCGTCCAGAAGATCTCGAACTCGAGCCCGTCAGGGTCCTTGGCGTAGAGCGACAGGCTCACGCCGTGGCTCGACTGGCCGACAAGCGAGCCGGCGTCGATGAGCCGCTGACGCGCGCGCGCCAGATCGGTGAGCTCGTCGACCTCCCACGCCGCGTGATACATGCGCGCCACGCGCTCGTCCGGCTGCGGCACGCCTGGTTGTTCGAACAAGCCCAGGTGGTGATCGTCCGAGGTGCCCGGAATTTTCAAGAACGCGGCGTTCGGATAGCGCCGCTGCACCTCGAAACCGACGACGTCGCAGTAGAACCGCACGCTGCGCTCGACGCTGCCGACCCAGAGCACCAGGTGCTGGAGCCGTTTGAGCCCCGTGCCCGTCTTCGTGACGCTCATCGACGCTCCTCGGGGTACTCGACGCTGACCGTGATCGCGACGCAGGCGATCAGCGTGTCCGAGCTCGGGGATCGCAGGCCGCCGTTCACGGCGCGCACGGTGACCTCGCCGTGAGGCAGCTCGCGCCGCACGACGTCGAGCTTCACCGAGTCCGGGTCGGGGACGCCGACGGTCACGTCCACCAGCATGCGACCACCGCGCTCGCGGACTTCCTGGAACAACGGCAGGCTCGAGTGCCGGATCGCGTCCGAGACCGCTCGACAGGCCGCCTTGGTCGCGTCCTTGCCGTGGACGTCGACTCCCATCCCGAACTCCAGCACGGCCGGCTTTGCGCTCACGATGTCGCCTCCTTGAGGCCTGCGATGAGGATCAGTGGTGCGACCAGGCGCTATTCGCTCGTGCCCATCCGGGTCGCGTCGACGAACTGCTCGGTCGCGTCGTCGATGGCGCGGCCCGAGCGGCCCCGCGCCTGCAACACGTAGAGCTGCCGCGGGTTGACCTTGTCCTGCACCGGCGGCGGCAGCTTCATCTCGTAGCGCACGTCACGATCGTGGTCGGCCAGGAGCAGCTTGGGATCGAACACGCTGTCGAACTTCCACAGGCTCTTGAAGAAGTTCGTCTGGCCGCGCGCCAGGTGGCCGAGCACGATCGTCGCCAGATCACGGAGCGCGGCCCAGCCCAGGTGCTTCATCGCGAGCACGCGCTGCGTGTTGACCAGCTCCTCGTAGAATTCGGCGAGCGGCAGGCGCGTCGGCAACACCGCGTGCTGGATGTCGTAGAGCCGATAGTCGCGCGTCCGGATGCGCCGCGCTTCGGTGCGCCAGGTCTCGGTGCCCGGGTAGGGCGTGTTGACCGAGATGTTCACGATCTCCGGGATCTCCAGGCACCACTGGCGAACCGCGGCGAAGCGCTCGCGGTCCCAGTCGGGGTCGGCGATCAGATTGATCGCGACCTGGATGCCGAGCGAGCGCGCGAACTCGAGCGCCTCGAACGCATGGCCGAGCGAGATCCGCTTGCGGTACTTCTTGAGCCCCTCTTCGTCGATCGCCTCGAGGCCGAGGAACATGTACTGCAGGCCCAGGCGCGTCCACATGCGGAACACGTCCTTGTTCCGGAGCAGCACGTCGCCGCGCGTCTCGAGGTAGTACTGTTTGCGTATCCCGCGGCGCGCGATCGCCTCGCCGATCTCGAAGCCGTGCTTGGACTGCACGAACGCGACGTCGTCGACGATGAAGACGCCCGGCTCGCGGATCGATGCGAGATCCTCCACGGCCCGCTCGGGGCTCACCATGCGGTAGCTGCGGCCGTAGAACGTCCACGCGCTGCAGAACGAACAGTCCCACGGACAGCCGCGCGCGAACTCGATCGAGGCGCACGGGTCGAGCGTGCCGAGGAAGTAGCGGCGCCGCCGCCGAAGGAGATCACGGGCCGGAACCAGCGTGTCGAGATTCTCGACCAGTCGCGGCGGTGGCCCCTCGCCGTCGAGCGACACCACGCCGGGCACCTGCGCGATGGCGCGGCGATCGTGCGCGACGGCCTCGAGCAGCTCGCACACGGAGGCTTCGCCTTCGCCCTTGAGGATGCAGTCGATGGCGCCCCCGGCGTGCTCGAGGAGCTCCTGCGCGGTGAACGACGCGCTGTGGCCGCCGACGAACACGAACGTCTCGGGCCAGCGCGCGCGCGTGAGCTTCGCGAGATCGACGACTTCGGGCACGTTCGCGAGGTAATTGCAGGAGAACGCCACGGCGTCCGGCCGGAAGTCGTCGACGAGCCGAACATAGTCGTCGTGGGTGCCCGCCTGCAGATCGAGAAGGCGCACGTCGTGGCCGGCGCGACGAACGGCGGCGGCCACGAGCTCGAGCCCCAGCGGCTCCAGCCGCAAGAAGATCTTCGTGTACATCAGGGGGCCGGGATGAACGGCGAGGAGTCGCATAGCTCGGGCCTTCAGAGTACTCCCATTGTTCCGCTTCGGCCATTCGGAACGCCAGGCTGCCGAATGGTGTGAAGGCTACGCGCGGACGGCGCCGGGGCGTCCGTCCTCGACCACGAACGTGGCGAGGGTGTCGGCCTCGGTGCTGGGCTGGGTGACACTGCGCATCGTGCGAAGCTCGGCGCGGAGCCGCTGTCGCGTCACCTCGACGCGCACGTAGCCGCGGCGCGTCCCGTTGCCGAGCCTGATGTGCGGATTGTCGGCCAGCATCGCATCGACCTCGGATTGTGGGCGCCTGAACTGCGAGGTGACCGAGGTTCCGACGAACTCGGTCGCGACCACCGGCGAGCGCGCGTCGTCGAAGTCGGGCTTGAGATCGGCGACCCAGAACGAGTGCACGTCGCCGCCGAGCACGACGGGATTGGATGGCTTGCGCTGGCCGAGGTAGTCGAGCAGGCGTCGGCGCGCCGCCGGATAGCCGTCCCAGCCGTCCGTCCAGAACCGCTGGCCGGGGCCCGGCTTGCGGTCGAGCTGCGCCATCAACGTCTGCTGGCCGATCAGGTTCCAGCGCGCCGGCGTGCGATCGAGCCCTGCGGCGAGCCAGCGCTCCTGCGCGTCACCCAGCATCGTGAGCTTGGGATCCAGCCGCGCCTCACACTCCTCGACGACGTTGGCGCCGCCGCGACCCGTCGCGGCGCACGGCTGGTGCGAGCGGTACTGGCGGTCGTCGAGCAGATGGAACTGAGCGAGTCGCCCGAACGACACGCGCGTGTGCAGGCGCATGTTCGGCCCGAACGGCACCATCTGACGGCGCAGCGGCATGTGCTCGTAGTAGGCCTGGTAGGCCGCGGCGCGCCGCTCGAGGAACCACGCCGGTGCGTCCAGGTGCTCCGAGCGATCGTTCGCGTAGTCGTTCTGGACCTCGTGGTCGTCCCAGGTCATGAGCCACGGACACGCGGCGTGCGCGGCCCGCAGATCCGGATCGCTCTTGTAGAGCGCGTGGCGGATGCGATAGTCGTTCAGGGTGTGCGGCTCGGGCGCGCCGTGCTTGCGCACGTGATCCTGGCCCCACGACGATTCGTAGATGTAGTCGCCGAGATGGACGATCAGGTCGAGGTCGTCGCCGAGCATGTGGCGATACGCGGTGAAGTAGCCCTGCTCGTATTGCTGGCAGGAGGCGAACGCGAATCGCAGTCGGTCGCCCTCGGCGTTGCCGGTCGGCGCCGTGCGCGTGCGGCCGACCGCACTCACCTCGCCGCCCGCTCGAAATCGGTACCAGTACCAGCGGCCGGGCTCGAGCCCTTCGACCTCGACGTGCACGGCGTGCGCGAACGCGGGAGTCGCGCCGCTCACGCCGCGCTGGACGATCCGTGTCATGCGATCGTCCGTCCCCACTTCCCACTCGACCGGCACGACCTCGGGCGGCATCCCGCCCCCCGGCATCAGCGGCGACGGGGCCAGACGCGTCCAGAGCGCGACGCCGGTCGGTGACGGATACCCTGACGCGACGCCGAGGGTGAACGGCGGCCCGGACAGGCGCGGCTGGGCGCAGGCTCGGCGAATGAATACGGGAGCGGCGTGCGCGGCGCCGAGCGCCAGAGCGCCGGCGACGAGCTCACGGCGCCCGATGCGGCTGGTCCCGGCGGCCCTCGGATCGCGCATGCCCTGCGAAGCATAGACGCGGCGGGGCGCGCGGGACAAGAGAAACGGGGCGTCCAGTTGGGCGCCCCGTTCGTGACGAATCAGCGACGAATCAGCCGCGCTGGTACACGGTCTTCATCGCGCGATCGCCGCGCGGGCTGTGCATGGTGGTATCGATCGTCAGGACGCGGCCGTCGGGCGAGAGCGTCCAGACCGACTGCCGCGACATCGTCTGCTCGCCCTGATCGGTCTTCTTCGTCCGCGTGTGGGTCACGACCAGCCGATCACCGTCGAACGTGGAGCGGGTCACGACGTTGCCGCGATAGCCCTGCTGGACCTGATCGCTGCCGTCGGCGACGATCATGTCGGTCATCGAGTGCGACCGGGTGCCCCGCGCGAAGGTCCGGGTGACCTTCAGGGTGTTGCCCTGCTGCGCCACCGTGAGCGTCACCTGGGCCGGCTGCTGAGGCGGCTGCGGCTGCTGCGGCTGTGCCTGGGCGTCCGGCGCCGTCTGGGCCCGATGCTCGTGTTTCGGGAACTGGCTCTGGGAGCGGTCGAGCACCCAGGAGCCGGTGAACTGAGGCTCCGCCTGGGCGGCGGCTACGCCGAGCCCGAGCAGCAATATGGCCATCGTCCCAATCGTCCGTTGCAGGCGTCTCATAGATCCTCCTTTACAGGCTCGCCTCGGACGGCGGGGCCCCGGCCCCGCGACGTCCTGCGGCTCGCACTGCGCGAACCCTATCTGGCCGTACGACGGCGGCGCGTCCGGCTTTGTTTACGGTGCGCCAGCCGGTATCCTGTGGCGCGCCGCGGGACCCATGACACGGCGCGAGGCACCACACGGGAGGCGCTCCACGATGGACGACTGGACAGGCGGGCGAGCGGTCGTCGAGCTGCTGAAGACCGAGGGCGTTCGTCACATATTCGGAATCGTCGGCTCGACCTTTCTGGACGTCCTCGACAGGCTCTACGACGATCAGAGCGTCGAGTACATCAACGTGCGCCACGAGCAGGCCGCGGCGTTCATGGCCGACGGCCTGGCGCGCGTCACGGATCGACCGGGCGTCTGCCTGGTGACGAGCGGACCCGGGGCGACAAATCTTTTGACCGGTGTCGCGGCGGCCCATGTCGCCCACTCACCGGTCGTGGTCCTCGTCGGTGGCATCGCGCTCGATCACTATCAGAAAGACGCGTTCCAGGAATACGACCTGATCTCGATGTTCAAGCCGGTCACCAAGCAGGCGCTCCTGATCAACAAGGCCGAGCGTATCCCCGAGCTCCTTCGCGGGGCCCTGCGCGCGGCGATGAGCGGCCGGCCCGGCCCGGTGTTCGTCGAGATCCCGCGCGACGTCCTCAACAAGAAGCTCCCGGCCGCGGCGGCGCTGGCGCCGGGCGGCTACCGCATCACGCACGCGCAGCCGCCCCACCCAGAGGCCGTTCGCGAGGCGGTGGAACGGCTCCGCCGCGCCGAGCGGCCGCTGCTGCTCGTCGGCGGTGGCGCCAGCCGTGCCGGCGCCAACGAGCTGGTCGTTCAGCTGAGTGACGGCTACGGGATCCCGATGATCACGGCGTACGGCCGCAACGACGCGGTCCCCAACGCGCATCCGCTCTACCTCGGCCCGCTCGGTCGCGCCGGCGCTCCGGAAGCCGCCGCCGCGTGCCGCCGCGCGGATTTGATCCTCGCGGTCGGCTCGCGGCTGGCGCAGTTCACGACCCAGTTCGACGACCGCTACATTCGGCCCGGGACCGCGATCGTGCAGATCGACATCGAGGCACGCGACATCGGCCGCTACTATCCGGTGGCGGTCGGCATCCAGGCCGACGCCCGCGAAACATGCCGCGCCCTGCTCGACGAGCTCGCCCGGCGCGGCGGCCCGGCGCGCAACGAGACGTGGTGCCGCGAAGCCGAGACCCTGCGCGCCGAGCGTCAGGCGCGGCTCGCGGCCGAGGAAGCGCTCGCGGCCAAGCCGATGAAGCCGCAGCGGGTGTATGCCGAGCTTCGTCGCGCGCTGCCGCCGGAGACGATCGTGGCGCTCGATGCCGGCGCCGCGCCGGCTTACGGATACGATCGCCTGCGCTTCGCGCGACCGCGCACGTTCCTGACCCCGCTCGACCTCGGCGGCCTGGGCTTCGCGTTCCCGGCGGCGCTCGGCGCCAAGCTCGGCCGCCCGGAGGCGCCGGTCGTGGCAATCCACGGCGACGGCGGCTACCTGATGAACGCCCAGGAGCTCGAGACCGCGGTGCGCCACGGTATCGGCGTCGTGACGATCGTGATGAACAACAACTGCTGGGGATCGGAGAAGGCGTATCAGAAGCACTTCTACGGCGAGCGCTACATCGGCTGCGACATCGGCAACCCGCGCTACGATCAGTTCGCGCGGCTCTTCGGCGCCGCCGGCTACTACGTCGAGCACCCCGACCAGGTCGGCGACGCGGTCAAGAAGGCGCTCGCCGAGAACGTCCCGGCGGTCATCGAGATCCCGATCGACCCCGACGAGTTCCCGACCCCGGTGGCCGCGGTCCGCCGCCCCGACTAGTAACGGCTGATGTGCAGATTCACTCCGTGACTCGAGGTCGGCTGCACCGTTACTTCCCCGGTGCCGCGAAGCACGGACGTCCCGGCCCGCGTGAACGCCTCGGTGAGCGCCGGGAAATCCTCGGCCAGCATCGAGAGCGCGACCAGGCCCTCGGTCCCGCCGACTTCCTCGGCCGGAACCACCAGCACCGCGCCGCGACCGACCGCCAGCATTGCGCGCGGGCCCCCGTTCATCGCCATCTCTTCGAGGCCGAACTGTGAGCGCAGCATCTCGCTCGCGCGCTGAACGTCGGACGCGCCGATCACGAGCCGCTTGAGCCTCAGCGGCGCGGGCGGGTCGGCGTGGGTGGGTGCGGCCGGCGTCGCGAGCTCCACGAGCACGCCGCAGCAGGCCCGCGGGTGCACGAACGCGATCTGTCCGGCGAGCCCGGGCCGCGGAGACTCGTCGAGCAGCTCGACGCGCATCTCCTTGAGCGACGTCAGCGTCTTGACGATGTCGGCGGTATCGAAGCACAGATGGTGCAGGCCCTCACCGCGTCGGGCCAGGAAGCGCCCGATACCCGACGAGGGCTCCAGCGGCTCGAGCAGCTCGATCTCGCTCTCGCCGCAGCCGAGCAGCGCCGCGCGCACCTGCTGATCGGGCAAGGTCGCCTCTTTGAGGAGCGGCAGTCCGAGCGTGTCGCGGTAGAAGCGGTAGGCGTCGTCCAGCCGATGCACGACGATGCCGACGTGGTGGATGCGTCGCATCATGCGTCCTCCCCTCAACGAATGAACGGCGCGGCCCTCCGGGAGGACGCGTCGCGGATACGAACCCGATGGTGCGCCAGAAGCGTCGGCGGCAGCCGCCGCAGCGGGAAGTAGTCGAGCGCGAGCGTCTCGTCGCACGTCTGCAGCTCGCCGCCGCGCACGCTGCACTCGAACGACATGCTCACGTAGTGCCAGACGTTGCCGTCCGGATAACGCACGAGCTGCAGCGCGGGCGCCGAGTACACGCCGATCAGCCGTCGCGCCTTGACGATCAGCCCGGTCTCCTCGCGTACCTCGCGCGCGACCGCATCGGCGACCGATTCCCCGATCTCGACCGAGCCGCCGGGCAGACCCCACTGGCCGCCGTCGGAGCGCTGCTGGAGCAAGAGTCGACCGCGTCGGTCGAAGATGACGGCAGAGACAGCGGGGCGGACGGCGATGGCGCGGGTGGCGTCACGCTCGAGCGTGATCACTCGACCACCCTACCCGACGCGGTTGCCCTGCGCAACGTTTTGCGGTGCGTCAAAGGACTGGTGATCATGCATTGGCGGCGCTGAACAGACGCTGGAAGCGCTCCCAGCCCATCGGCGCGACGGACCCGATCGTCGCGTTCTCGTCGACGTGAGCCGGCGTCTTCATGCCGACGAGCGCCGTCACGATGCCGGGCGTCGAGCGAACGAACTGCAGGGCGCGCTGCGCGTCGGTCGAAAGTCCGGGGATGTACTCGGTCATGACCGGCGGCAGGCGCGTCAGCTGCCCCTGGTGGAGCGAGGCCGACGCGACGACGGACACGCCCAGCTGGCGCGCCGCCTCGAGCGCCGGGACCACGCGATCCTTCACCTGCTGGGTGGCTCGCGTGAAGGCTTCGGTCATCCCGAGGTTGTACGGCAGCTGGATCACTCGGAAGTGATGGTCGGCGCCGCCGACGTCGCGCGCGGCGGCGACCAGCTCGGCGAGCGAGAGGTGGCCCGCGTCGCTCGGATCGACGCGGTAGCCGGTCCAGGTGGCGGTGCCGTACTGGGCGATGCACCCGGCCGACACCGCTTCCTCCAGCGCCGAGAACGCGGCACGCACGCGGATCATGAACTCGCCGCGGTCGACCTCGGCGAGCTGGGTCTCGGGATTGTGGACGTAGTAGACGTCGAGCGTCTCGAGCCCGAGATTGGCGCGGCTGCGGTCGATCTGATCGCGCAGGTAGCGCGGCGCCATGCAGTGCGCGCCCTTGACGACCTCGCCGGGCTTGATGATTTGCGTCTCGACGTACGTGGACGCGAAGTACGCCCGCGGATCGCGCGGCACCGCGCCGTCGAAGGGAATGAAGCCGCCCTTGGTGGCCACGACGATCTCGTCGCGCTGCACGACGCCCCGGTCGATTGCGGTGGCGAGCGCGGTTCTGATCGCGCGCTCGCTGCGCTGGTGACGGTAATTCACCGCGGTGTCGAGGACGTTGATCCCGCGCTCCAGGGCTCGCACGATCGCGTCCTGGTAGAGGACGTCGGTCGCACCGTCCTCCGGGCCGAGATAGGTGCCGAACCCGAGCGTCGAGACCGAGGCGCCGCCGGCCATCTCGCGGAAGTGGCCGGCCGCCACGCGCGTGGCGAGCTTCTCGGCGTAGCGCCGCGTGCCCTCAGCCGTCGCGCGCCCGGCCACTCGCTTGGCGGCCGCGCTCACCGCGCGACCTGGGGCGCAACGCGGAACGAGAAACCGCCGCTCACGATGTGGCCGTCGGTCGAGAGCACCTGCCATTCCACGCGCCAGGCGCCGGGCGCCAGCGCGGGCACGGCCGCGATCAGCCGGTCGGCCGCGCCGTCAGCGGGACGCATCGTGACCGGCCGCGCGGCGCCGCGCTCGTCCACCACGCGGATCGTCGAGAGCTTCTTCTCGATGCGATTGTTGAAGCGCAGCGAGATCTGCGCCGGGGCTTCGGTGAGGGTCGCATCCGCCGCCGGCGACGATTCCAGGAGCAGCGAGTGAGCCGGCGCGCGCGCCGCCGTCAGGAGTCCGAGGGCTGCCGTCGCGACGAGCGCGACGACGGTCAGCGCCAGTCGTCGAGCACGAGATCCGTGGGGTCCTCGTAGTCCTCGGCCTTGCCGCGCTGCATCCGCACCATGGTGAAGTCGATCTGATATCCGCATTGGACGAGGACGTTGTAGGCCGCCCAGTAGCGAGCATACACGGGGAGGATCACCCGTTGCACGCCGAGCTCCTGGCCGAACCCCTCGATCAGCCCGACGAACTGCTCGAGGTGCTCGGGCTTCCGCTGCGGAGGATCGATGGCGAGGTACTTGACGTAGAGCGCGCCGGCCGGCGCTTCGCTCACGCCGGGCGAATGGCAGATGGCGAACCCGATGAGGTCGCGGCCGCGCTCGAGCAAGACCGTGTCGCCCAGCGCCAGGCCGTCGACGATCTCGATCTCCTTCGCGAGATCCAGCCCGCGACAGACGGCGTTCGTGATCTTGTGGATCCGCAGGAGCGCCGCCTTCTTCTTGGCTTCTTCGAGCGTCGAGAAGCGCCGCATCGTCAGCGACGCCTTTGCCACCGCCGCGCCGGCCTTCGCCGCCAGCGGCGACACGCGCGCCGGGCCGCGATCGATCGCGCGGCTCATGATCGCCGTCAGCTGCTTCGGGCGATAGCCGAACTTGTGATACAGGTACAGATGCTTGGGGCTCGTCGGATAGGTGACGCAGCCGTGCAAGGTCGCCTTGTTCTCGTCGAAGAAGTCCTGCGCCGCCCGGATCAGCTGCTGCCCGATCGTCTGGTTGTGATAGTGCGTGAGCACCGCCACCGGCCCGAGAATGCCGACGGTGCCCCACGTCACCGCGAGCGCCGCGCCGACGATCTTGGAGCTGTCCTCTTCCGCGACGAAGCAGCCCCACGGCTCCATGAGCCAGCGGTGGTGGACGTACTGCGCGCCGCCGAAGGCCTGACGCGGCCGCGTCCCGAGCTGCCGCTCGAGGAAGTCGCCGAAGGTCTGCTCCATGACGTCGCGGACCTTCGACAGATCGCCCTTCCGCACTCGTCGGATCTGAACCTTGGGCAGCCGACCCTGAGGGTCGAGTCCGGCGCGATCGACCGTGGCCCTCACCGGGACAGGCCCGCGAGGTCTTCCAGCAGGGTGATCACTCCCGAATGGTCGAGTCCGCCCCGCCCCTTGACCCGGAGTGCGCTGAAGAGCTCCTGCACCGCCGCCGTCGCCGGCAGCGGCACGCCGAGAGCACGCGCCGATTCCATGATGAGTCCCAGGTCCTTGTAGTGCAGATCGATCTTGAAGCCGGGGTTGTACGTGCCGGCGAGATAGTTCGGCTTCTTCTGGTCCAGGCACTTCGATCCGGCCAGTCCGCCCGCCAGCGCGGTCAAGGTCAGCTCGCGGTCGAGCCCCGCCTTCTTCGCGAGCGTCAGGGCCTCGCCGAGCGCCGTCAGGTTGACGGCGACGATGATCTGGTTCGCGAGCTTGGTGAAGCCGCCCGCGCCGAGCGGGCCCAGATGGGTGATCGTCTTGCCCATGGCCTGGAAGATCGGCAGGACCTTGTCGAAGAGCGCCTTGTCGCCGCCGACCATGATCGAGAGCACCGCGTCGATCGCGCCGCGCTCGCCGCCCGACACCGGCGCGTCGAGCATCTGCACGGACTTCGCGGCGAGCGCCGCGCCGATCTTCTGCGACACGAGCGGCGAGATCGTCGACATGTCGAGCAGTGACATTCCCGCGCGTGCGCCCTCGATCACCCCGTCGCGTCCGAGGACGACCTCTTCGACGTCGGGCGAGTTGGGCAGCATCGTGATCAGGACGTCCGACTGGGAGGCGACGTCACGCGGCGAGGTGCCCGCTTTGGCCCCGGCCTTGACGAGGTCGTCCACGGCTCCGCGGCTCCGATTGTGGACGACGAGGGAGTGACCCGCCTTCAATAGGTTCTTGGCCATCGGGCGTCCCATGATGCCAAGACCAATAAAACCAATCACTTGCGCCATAGGACCCCCTGATCCGTATCGAAGGAAGTGACAACTTTTAGCACACCCGCGCGGAGGGGGTCAAGAGACGGCCGCGCGGCGAGCGAGGAGACGGCGCGCGAGGAGCCTACGCTTTGCTGCCCCAGAGGTCCTTCGCGAGCCAGTCGAGACCCAGCGCTTTCAGCGTTTTCGGCCAGGGCTTGCCCGTCTTCCGATCGAAACCGACCTCGGCGTACCAGGTGTCGAGCATCTTCTCCCACTGCTCCCGGATCGCCTGCCCCTTGGCGGGGCCGTCGACCGGGGTCGAGCCGTACCGCGTCGACGGGTACTCCATCGCGCCGGTGTGACCGCAACGGAGCGCGGTCGCGCGGTTGATGGCCGCCGTGCGCTTGCCGAAGCGCAGCGCTTCGTCGACCGTGAAGGTCCAGCCCGTCGCGGCCGAGAGCGCGCGGCAGATGTACTCGAGCCGAACGCGCGAGGTGAAGATGCAGATCCCGAGCGAATCCTCGAAGGCCCGCCGCCCGCGGAGCCCGGCGACGTACTTGGCGACCTGCTCGCCGTCGAATGGATTGATGCGCGCGGGCTGACCGATCTCCGTCGGGTGCACGGGATTGCCCGTCTCCATCGTCGCCGTGGACGACGTGGACGTGTCGAGCATCTCCTCCCAGCGCGCGCGGTGATCGTGCCCGCGCGGGGTGGCGCCCTTCTCGATGTAAATCGCGCAGTCCTTGGCGGGCCCGCCGAGCTTCTCGGCGGCGCGCTTGACGCCCTCGGCCAGGACGTTGCCGAAGCCTTCGCGGCGGCTGACCATCTGAAGCAAACGGCCCGCGCCCTTGATGTCGCCCCACTTGAGCTCGAAGCCGAGCTGCTCGCGGGTGATGTAGCCCTTCTCCTGGCACTCCATGACCCAGCCGCAGAGCCAGCCCCACTCGTTCACGTCGACGCACGCCTTGTCGCACTCGGTGTTGAGCCAGGCGACGCCGTCGCGATCGGCCGCGCCGATCGCCCAGCCGCAGCCCGACCAGCCTTCGTACTCGGGCTCGTCGACGAGCTGCCCTTTCTTGTCCCCGTGGCGGATCACCGACATGTGGCAGTGGTGCATGCCGCACGCGTTGCACTGATGGCCGCGGTGGTCGAAGTTCTCGCGCAGCTTCGGCGCCTCCCACGCGCTCATGTCGGCGCCGGCGACGTTCGACGTCAGGTTCGTGGTGTAGTTCTTGATCGGCAGGGCGCCCATCTTCGACAGGTTCACGACGCCCGGCAGCGTGCCGTACTCGTAGAGCGAGCGGGCGGACGGGTCCGTCTGCAGATCGTGCGACATGTCCTCGGCCGCCTGCATCAGCCCGCGCGGATCGACGGCGCGCAGCGCCTTGGTGCCTTTCACGATCGCGACCGCCTTGAGCTTCTTCTTCCCCATGACCGCGCCGCAGCCGTTCTTGGACGCGACGTGGCCGAAGTCGCCCTGAATGGCGGCGAACTTCACGAGGTTCTCGCCCGCCGGGCCGATCGAGTACACCGACAGCTGATGGCCGACGAGCCCGGTCTCGCGGTTGAGCGCGTACTGAGTCTCCCAGGTGTCCAGACCGAGCAGCGACTTGGCGTCGCGGAGCTCGATGACGTCGTCGTTGATGTAGAGGTAGACCCAGTTCTTCGACTGGCCCTGGATGATGATCGCGTCGTAGCCGCAATATTTCAGGTTCGTGCCGAAGAAGCCGTTGGCCTGCGTCGAGGTCGGGCCGTTGGTCCCGGGGCCGATCGTGCACACGGTGAGGCCGCCCGTGCCCCACACCGGCAGCCCAGCGAGCGGGCCCGTCCCCAGGCAGAGCCGATTGTCTGGATGGTCCCACGCGACATTCTTCTTGCGGTCCTTCGTCGCGGTCTCTCGATAGAGAATCATCGCCCCGAGTCCGACGCCTCCGAGTTGCTCCCGCATCCGCTCGGGATCCCACGGCTCGGCCCAGCACTTGCCGCGTGTGAGGTCGACGCGCAGCAGGTTGCCGGCGAATGCGCCTGGACGCTGCGCCGTCGTGGGTTTCGACTTGAGCTGCTTCGGGGCGCTCGCGGTTGCGGGAGTCATACGGCCACCGGACTTTCCCCGGGCGCCTTCGACGGACGTCCCAGGATGGTTTCGGGCAGAAGGGTGCTGGTCGTCTTCGTCGCAATAAACGCCGTCTTCACGTCGAACGGATTCTTTTTCAGGTGCGCCTTCCACGGCCCGAGCGAGACCCCGGACTGCACGAGGCCCTTGAGCATGCCGACGTCGTTGGTCGTCCAGATGTCGCTCGAGGGACCGAGGATGATCGCGCCCGTCAGCCGATCGCCCCGCCACAGGAGCTTGCGATAGGCCGGCCGGTCGGCCTTCACGCCGCTCATGTTCTCGGCCTTCGCGTCGTCCCAGGCGCCGAAGGAGGCAACGTCCAGGTGGCAGACCTCGACGATGTTGATGATGAGGCTGCCGCGATAGCGGACATCCTTGCCGGCCATGTTGGCGCCGACGACGCGGCCATGCTCCTGCGCCGTCGGCTCGATCGCGTGGACCGCGTTGGCCTGCGAGATCAGGTCTCGTCCTTCTGCGACGTCGCCCGCGGCGTAGACGTTGGGCGCGCTCGACCGGAGATGATCGTCGACGACGATGCCTTGATTGATCTTCACGCCCGACGCCTTGAGCCACTCGAGGTTCGTGCGGATGCCGGTCGCCATGATGACGACGTCGGCCACGATGTCCCCGCCGGCGGGCATCTTCAGCCGCTGCCGGCCCTTCGCGTCATCGATCCGCGCGAGCTTGGCGCCCGTGCGTACCGTCACCCCGTGCTTCTCGAGCCAGCTCTGCACGAGCCCCGCGCCCGTGTCGTCGATCATCCGCGGCAGGATGCGCGGCGCGATCTCGACGATCGTGAGCTTGGCGCCCAGTGCCAGGATCGAGTTGAGGATCGTGAACGCGATGAAGCCGGCGCCGACCATGACGACGTGGCTGCCGGGCTTGATCTGCGCCAGCACGCCGCGGCACTGCTCGAGCGTCCAGAAGGAATGGACACCCGGGCCGTCGGCGCCGGGAACCGGCGCACGCACGGGGGACGAGCCGGTCGCGATCAGGCAATCGTCGTACTCGATCGCCGTGCCGTCGTCGAGGGTGCAGCGGTTCGCCGTGGTGTCGAGCGCGGTCGCGCGCTTGCCGAGCTGCGCGGTGACGCCCCAGTCGGCGAGCACGCGCGCGGTCGCGGTGAACACGTGCGACTCGGCGATCGAACGGTCGAGATAGTACGGCAGGACCATCCGCGAGTACGGCTTCTCGGCGCTCACCAGCGTGATCGTCGAGCGCTCGCTCTCTTCCTCGCGGATGGTCCGGATCGCGTTCATCCCCGCGGTGCCGCCGCCGATGATCAGGTGCCGGCGCGCCATCAGCGTGCCTCCGTGAGCACCCGCGCGGTCCGCTCGCGGGCGAAATCGCCGAGCCAGTCGGCGGTCTCGACATCCTCGTAGGTGATCGCCGCCGTCGGGCACGCGTCGGCGCAGGCGGGCGCGCCGCCGCAGAGATTGCACTTGAACGCCTTGCGCGTCGCCGGATCGTAGAACATCGTGCCGTAGGGACAGGCGATCGTGCAGAGCTTGCAGCCCACGCACCGATCGTCGACCACGTCCTTGGCGCCGACGGCGCTGATCGTGATCGCCCCGACCGGGCACGCCGTCATGCACCACCCCTCGGCACACTGGGTGCACGTGTATGGCGCATACGAGGTGTGTCCCTCGAAGGGCGAGACGCGGATCACCGACTTCGCGGGCTGGTAGTCGCCGGTCTGCATATAGGAGCAGGCGAGCTCGCAGCGCAGACAGCCCGTGCACTTCTCCGGATGAATCTTGAGAACCCTCACCGCTTCTTCCTTTCGCCGCGTCGGCGAGCTGTGCCTCGCTCCAATCGGCCGATGAACTCGTCGAGCGGAATCGCGGCCATCGTCATGCCGGCGATACCGCCCCGAGCGCCGAGCTCGACGGACACGCGCGAGATCGTCGCGTTGTCCGGCGCCTCGATGATGGTGACGAAGTCGTAGGGGCCCAGCACCGCGTACTGGGCGACGACGCGGGCGCCCATCCCCTGCACGTCGGCGTTGACCTTGCGGATCCAGCCCGGCCGCCCGCGGAGGACCTTGCGCCCCGATTCGGACAGCGTGCTCAGCATGACGTACGTTGCCACGATGGCCTCCCTCTGCCGTTCACGCGCGCGTCAGCATATCAGACCGGTGCTTCGCGGCTAGATGCTCTGAGAAACATATAGATCGACGAGAAGTCCTTCCGGCCGAACCCGTGCGAGGACGCCAGGCGGAGCGCCTGCTGGGCCGCCGGCGCCACGACGACCGGCACCCGCAGCTCGCGCGCGGCGTTGACGGCCAGGCCGAGGTCCTTTGCCATCAAGTCGGTCGTGAAGCCCGGCGCGTAGTCGCGGCTCGAGGGCGCCTTGCCCACGAGCCCGGGAACGGGGTGCATGTGCTCCATCACCCAGGTGTTCCCTGACGATTTCGAGATGACGTCGGTCAGCACCTTGGGGTCGACGCCGAAGCCCTCCGCGATCCTGAACGCCTCGCTCACCGCAACGGCGGCGACCCCGGCGACCAGATTGTTGCAGAGCTTGGCCACTTCGCCCGAGCCGACCGGCCCGACGTGGATGATGTTGGCGCCCATCGTCGCCAGCACCGGGCGCGCCTCTTCGAAGTCGCGCGCGTCGCCCCCGACCATGATCGCCAGCGTGCCGTCGGTCGCGCGCGGGACGCCGCCGGACACGGGCGCGTCGATGAAGCGCGCGCCGCGGCGGTTGAGCGCGTCCGCGACCCGGCGCGAGACGCTCGGATCGATCGTGGACATGTCGATGCAGAGCCGACCGGCGCCCACACCCTCCAGGATTCCACCCGCGCCGAGATACGCGGCCTCGACGTGGGACGACGAGGGCAGGATCGTGATCACCAGCTCGCTGTCGCGGGCCGCCGCGGCGGATGACGCCGCGCGCGCCGCGCCGAGCTTCACGGCGCTGTCCAGCGCGGCGTCGACCACGTCGTAGGCGACCACCGAATGGCCCTTCTTCAGGACGTTCGCCAGCATCGGGTGACCCATGGCGCCGATTCCGATGAACCCGATCTTCATGAAGAGACTCCTTCGTAGCTCTGCGCGCTCGGAGTGCCGTCGAGAGGTCCGCGAACGAGATCGCGCCCGAGCTATGATCGCGGGGTGCACCGAGCGCGTCAAGCCCCTCGGACCGTCGGCGGCCTGGCGCTGATCGCGCTGGCCGCGGTCTCCTGGGGCACCAGCGGCTCGGTGATGACCGTGCTGGCCGAGCGCGCCGCGGCCAGTCCCCTGCTGGTCGGGGTCGCCAGGCTCTGGGTCGCCGCGATCGTCCTCTTGCTGGCCGCCTCGCTCACACCGCGTGCGCTCGCGATCGCGCCCGGGGATCGCTGGCGCTGCCTCGCGATGGGCGCGTGCATGGCGGGCTACCAGGCGGCATATTTCACCGCGGTCACGCTGGGCGGCATCGCCATCGTCGCGCTGGTCGCGATCTGCTCGGCGCCGCTCGTGATCGCGGCGCTCGCACCGTGGCTTCTCGGCGAGCGCCTCACGCCGCGCGTGTGCGGAGCGCTCCTGCTCGGCGTGCTCGGCACCGCGCTGCTCGTCGCCTCGCCGTCGGGCGCGTCGGCGACGTCGTCGCGGTTCCTCGGCGGCGTGCTCCTCGCGTTCCTGGCCGGCCTCGCGTATGCGCTCTACGTGCTGACGGCGAAGGCGACGCTCAGGCGCTCGGCGCCGCTGCCCACGACGGCGCTGACGTTCGCGAGCGGCGCCGTGCTCCTGACGCCGGCGCTCCTGTGGACCTCGGAGCCCGCGAGCCAGCTCGCGCGTGGCTGGCCGTGGCTGCTCTATCTCGGCGCGGTCGCGACGGCCGGCGCCTACGCCATCTACACGGTCGGACTTCGCCGCGTGCCGGCGTCGGTCGCCGGCGTCACGACCTTGCTCGAGCCGTTGACGGCGACCGTTCTTGGCGTGGCGCTCTTCGGCGAACGGCTCGGCGCCGCCGGCGCCGTCGGAGCCGTGCTCATGGTCGTGGCGCTCGGCCTCTTGACGGTCGGCGCCGACCCGCCTAGAGCGGTCGGATCGGTCGCGACACCGCGCGGCTGAAGGTGCAGTTCGGGACGACCGACGAGTGCTTGCCCGGGCCGCCCGCGACGATCACCATCACGTCCTCGGGCGAGGGCACCTGCGGCAGCAGCGCCTCGTCGTCGGTGACCGCGTGCATCCAGCGCGGCCAGTCGTGAATCCCCCACATGCCGCCGAGCTTCAAGATGCGCAGCGGAAGCCGGGCGTGCTCGAAGACAAAGCGCTGAATGTCCGCCCGGCTCAAGCCGTCGTCGGCGATCGTGCGCGCATGCTCCGGGCCGAGCACGACCAAGAGCTGGCTCTGCGAGAAATACCAGCCGACGTTCGAGCCGAGCGACACCGCGGTGTCGGCGACGGTCGCCAGGATGCCCGCGGCGGTCGTCGACACGTGGTCGTTCACGTTGTGCGGCGGCTCGCCGCCGTACACGGTCACGACGTTGTCCTCGTGGAGCGGCCCCCACGGCGAATCCGCGCGCTCCGCGATGCAGTACGAGAATTTCGCCGGGCTGCCTTGCGTCGACATGTCGTGGCGACCGGGCCAGGCGCCGCCGACGTTCATCAATATGAGACGGATCGCGCGCCCGATGGTCGCGTTGGCGCGAAACCCCGGGCCGAAGCAGCCGCTGCCGGAGTGCACGCCGAGCTCCGCCGCGATCGGGCCGTGCACGATCAGGAGCGGCGCGACCGAATGCGTGGTGGCCTGCACGCCGTAGAGGTTGAACGAGGGATCGAGCATCGCCTCGACCGCGGCGACGATCAGCGGAAACGCCGCAGGCTCGCAGCCGGCCATGACCGCGTTCACCGCGAGCTTCTCCAAGGTCGCGACGCGCCAGAGCGGCGGCATGACGCCGAGCGGACGATCGCGGTCGGCGCCACCCAGCATCGCCCGCACCCGGTCTTCCGTCGGCGGCACGATCGGCAGCCCGTCGCACCACTGCCGCTCGCAGAACGCGGCCAGGAGGGCTTCTGGGGAGTCGGTGACGGTGATGAAGTCTGGAGTTGTTGTCGTGGGGATTGTTGCGCGCGAGACCTCGGCCGCCCCGGTTTCTTGAGACAGCAGGCGGGCGATCTGATCGACGGCCTGGCGGGCGCGGCGCGTGACGCCCTCGCTACGCTCGCCCCCTAGCGGGTGCTCGATCGTGACCATCGGCAGCCCGGAGACGCCCAGCGCACGCAGCTCGCTCTGCGCCAGCCCCTGAAACACCGTCGTGCCGATGACCGCGCTCGGGGTTCCTGCCTTCGCCAGCTCGATGGCGTCGTGGAGACTCCACGACGTGCAGGATCCTCAGTCGGCGGAACCGGCGAAGACGACGTCGCAATCCTTCGCCAGGCCCGCCAGGATCTCCGGCGCGGCCGGCGTCGCGGCGTTCGCCTTGCGGCGCCGGATCACGGTCTTGACGCCGTGCTCGGCGGAGAGGATCGCGCCGATCTCGTCGGCGAGCAGGTCGAAGTTCGCCTTCCGGTTGTCGATGAAGCCGACGGTGAGGCCGGCGAGCGATCCCGGAATCCGCGGAACGTTGACTCCGCCGCTGGACGCGGCGGCGACGGGGCTCAGGACGCGAATCTGGCTCATGATTTTCTCCGTGTCATGCCCGTGGATCGGGCGAGCAGGCGCCCCAGGTTCTCGTGCAGCTCGACGAGAACGGTGCGCTTGATCGCGACGGTCACGTTCTCGACGGGCTCGGGATTGCCCTCTCGATGGATAACGAGCGAGCCCACGAACTTCTCCGCGCGCTCGTCGGTAGCCGCCAATCCTCTCAAGGTGAGAATTTCCCACGTCTCTGGCATGGGGGCTATCTTAACTCAGTGGTCATCGCGCTCGACGTCGGGACCTCGTCCACGCGCGCGGCGTTCTATGACGGCGGCGGTCGGAGCATCGCTGGTCGCTCGCATCAGGTGCAGTACACGCCCACCCTCACCCGGGACGGTGGAGTCGAGCTCGACGCCCAGCGCCTGCTGGAGGCCGTCGTGGAGTGCCTGGATGCCATCCATCCGAATCGGCCGCCCGAGGAGACTCGAGCGGTCGGTCTGGCGACATTCTGGCATGGCCTTCTTGGATTCGACGCCGGCGGGCACCCGATCACGCCGGTCTACATGTGGGCCGACACGCGGAGCGCGAGCGAGGCCCAGGTGCTGCGCTCGGCGCTCGATGACGAGGCGGTCCACGCGCGGACCGGCTGCCATCTTCATTCGTCCTACTGGCCCGCAAAGCTCAGATGGCTCGCTCGAGAGCGCCCCGCGGACGTAGGCCGCGTGGCACGGTGGGGCTCCTTCGGGGAATTCCTTGAGATCAGCCTGTTCGGCGAGGCGACGACGAGCGTCTCGATGGCCTCGGGGACCGGCCTCATGGATCAGGCGACCGCGCGGTGGGACGCCGAGGCAATGGCCGCGGCCGAGATCGACGAGAGCCACCTCTTTAGGCTGAGCGATCGGACCGACCCGCGCCGCGGCCTGCGCTCGTCGTGGTCGAGGCGCTGGCCCGGCCTTCGAACCGCCGCGTGGTTCCCAGCCGTTGGCGACGGCGCGGCCAGCAACGTGGGCTCCGATTGCGTCGACCCGAGCCGGATTGCCCTCAACGTAGGC
Organism: Candidatus Methylomirabilota bacterium; assembly: GCA_035275385.1. Taxonomy (GTDB): domain Bacteria; phylum Methylomirabilota; class Methylomirabilia; order Rokubacteriales; family CSP1-6; genus AR31. The sequence continues at coordinate 21,790 of DATEMW010000176.1, forward strand.
ACCTCCGCAGCCCTCAGGGTCGTCAGGCGCGAGCCGCTGGCCCCGCCGCGCGGACTCTGGAGCTATCGGCTGGACGGCAACCATGCGATGGTGGGAGGAGCCACCTCGGAGGGCGGGAACATCTACGCGTGGTGCCGTCAGGTGCTTCGGCTCGGAAGTCACGAGGAGATCGAGGCCGCGCTCGCGGAGCTTCCGCCCGACGATCACGGCCTCACGATGCTTCCTCACCTGGCCGGAGAGAGGTCGCCGGGCTGGCGCGACGATCGGGATGGAACGATCAGCGGAATTCGCCTGGGCACGAGCAGCATCGAGATCGTGCGCGCCGCGCTGGAGGCAGTCGCGCTGCGGCTCGGCGCCGTCTACGACTTGTTGGCGCCTTGTGCGGCGCGCGACCATATGATCGTCGCGTCGGGTGCAGCGCTCGGCCACTCGCGCGCGTGGACGCAGATCGTCGCCGATGTCGTGGGACACCCGGTGACGTGGGCGGCTGAGTCCGAGGCGACCAGTCGGGGCGCCGCGCTGCTGGCTCTGCAGGCAATCGGGGCTCTTCCTGATCTGTCATCAGCTCGCCAGCCCGTGGGAGAAACGTTCGTGCCCGATCGGGCACGTCACATTCGCTACCGTGAAGCGCTCGAACGCCAGCGCCGGCTGGACGAGAGGGTATGATCTGATCATGGCCTCCGACGCAACTCTGACCGTGTGCCCGGACCCCGCGGCGCTCGCGGAGACCGCCGCCAATCTCATCATCGACACCGCCACCGAAGCCGTCCGCGAGCGCGGGCGCTTCATGCTCTGCCTGGCCGGCGGCGCGACGCCGCGCGCGACCTACGAGCGGCTCGCGATGCCCGCGCTCGCCGAGCGCGTGCGCTGGGATCGGACGTGGGCGTTCTTCGGCGACGAGCGGGTCGTTCCGCCGGATCACGCCGAGTCGAACTATCGGATGGCGCTCGAGACCTTGCTGTCGCGCGTGCCCATCCCGCCGGCGCAGATTCTCCGAATGCGCGGCGAGGACGCCGACGCCGACGGCGCCGCGGCGGCGTACGCCGCCACCTTGGCCGAAGTGTTCGGCACGCGCCGCGGCGAGCTGCCGCGCTTCGATCTCGTGCTGCTCGGCCTCGGTGTCGACGGGCACACCGCGTCCTTGTTCCCGGGCTCGCCCGTGCTCCGCGAGGTCTTCCGCACCGTCGCGGGTGTGCACGTCACCGCGGCGCAGATTCCGCAGCGGATCACGCTCACGTTTCCGGTGCTCAACGCCGCCGCGCGGGTCATCTTCCTGGTCGCGGGCGGCGAGAAGGCGAAGGTCGTCAAGGCGGTGCTTTCCGACCAGGCCTTGGTGCCGGCCGGTCTCGTGCGACCGACCGACGGGGAGCTGATCTGGCTGGCGGACCGAGCCGCTGCGGCGCTGCATCCGATCGGCGGAGCTCGTTGAATGCCGGCGCTCTCCGACGAGCCGTTCACGCTGGTCATCTTCGGCGCTTCCGGCGATCTGGCGCGGCGCAAGCTCGTGCCCGCGCTCTGGAGCCTCTACGCGGGACGTACGCTGCCGGAGCCGTTCGCGATCATCGGCACCGCACGCAGCGAGGTGTCGGACGACGAGTTTCGCGGACGCATGCGCGAATCCGTGCGCGAGTTCGCGCGCGTCAAGCCGCCCTCGGCCAACGTGTGGGACCGCTTCGCGTCCTCGCTCTCGTACGTGAGCGGCGACCCGGCTGATCCCGCGCTCTACCCGTCGCTCGAGCGGTCGTTGAAGGCCATCGAGAAAGACCGCCCCGGGCCGGCGAATCGCCTCTTCTACCTCGCGACGCCACCGAGCCTCTACGAGAAGATCGTCGAGAACCTCGGCGCCTCGGGGCTGGCTCGACCCCAGGGAGGCTGGACCCGCATCATCGTCGAGAAGCCCTTCGGGCACGACTACGAGAGCGCGCGCGAGCTGAATCGCGGCCTGGGCCGGGTCTTCAGCGAGGACCAGATCTATCGGATCGATCACTACCTCGGCAAGGAGACCGTCCAGAACCTCCTGGTGCTGCGCTTCGCGAACGGGATCTTCGAGCCGCTGTGGAACAGAAACCACGTCGCCCAGGTACAGATCACCGTCGCCGAGACGATCGGTGTCGAGACGCGCGGGGCGTACTACGAAGAGGCCGGCGCGCTGCGCGACATGGCGCAGAACCACCTGCTCCAGCTCTTGTGCCTGATCGCGCTCGAGCCTCCCGTCACCTTCGACGCAGGCCCGGTGCACGACGAGAAGAACAAGGTGATGCGCGCGATCAGCCCGATCGATCCGCGCAAGGTCGACGAGGTCGTGCTGCGCGGACAGTACGGCCCCGGCTTCGTCAATGGCAGGCCGGTGCCGGGCTACCGCCAGGAGAAAGGCGTCGCCCCGGAGTCGAGAACGGAGACCTACGCCGCGCTGCGGCTCACCGTCGACAACTGGCGCTGGGCCGGCGTGCCGTTCTATCTGCGCACGGGCAAGCGTCTGGCCAAGCGCGTGAGCGAGATCGCGATCAGATTCCGCCGCACCCCGCACATGATCTTCCGCCGCGACCCGGCCGCCGGCGTCGATCCCAACGAGCTCGTGATCCGCATCCAGCCCGACGAGGGCGTGGCGTTGACGGTCGCCGCCAAAGTGCCGGGGCCCGAGCTGAAGCTCTTGCCGGTGGGGCTCGACTTCCGCTACGGCGAGGTCTTTGGCGCTGAGCCCCCCGAGGCCTACGAGCGGCTCCTGCTCGACGCGGTGCACGGCGACTCGACGCTCTACGCGCGGGCGGACTGGGTCGAGCAGGCCTGGTGGCTCCTCGGCCCCGTGCTCGACGCCTGGGCGCACGACGGGGCGGCGGGACCGTACCTCTACGAGGCGGGAACCTGGGGGCCACCGGAGGCTGAGTCGTTCATCGCTCGCGATACGGGGGCTTGGCGAGCTCCGTAGCTAGGAACTTCGACGCTGTACGCCGGGCCGCGGAAGGATCGGGGGGTGCCTCCGCCGACCTGCTAGCCAACACCCTCTAGGTTCTGTCTAGGACGATTCGTCGGCGCAACGCTGACTACACAGGTCGGCGGAGGCACCCCCGACCCTTCCCCGACCCTGACATGCAGCCGCGACGTGGCCCGCTACGGCGGCGTCGGCAGTTCGGCGTAGTGCACGGCGAGGACGTCGCTACTTCGTCTCAGCTCGGCACGAGGCTCCTACTTGGTCCCAGCCCACGTGTCGTTGCAAGCTCGCAGGCCGCCGGGCCCACGTCATTGCGGCGGCGGCGCTACTTCGTCGTAGGCTACGGCGGCGTCGCCAGCCCGCCGCCGCCTGCGGTCCAGCGCGCTACTTCGTGGCTTGTTGCTGGGCGCGGCTGGCTGTCAGCTCGACGAACGTGTACCACCAGCCGTCGAGCAGCCGGACCTCGAGCGAGCTCTGGGACTTCTCGTAGACCTGAGTCACGCCGTGGTCTCCCGCGGAGGTGGTGCTGACGTGGCGCCAGCCGTTCGCCTCCAGCGTGGTCCGCATCGCGATGCCCAGGCTCTCGACCTCCAGCCGGCCGCGATACACGAGCCGCGCGGCCTTGACCGTGGGCGACTCGATGATCGTCGACTTGCTGGGCTGGTACGTGAGGCCCTTCGGCACCGGGATGTCTTCGAACTCGCTGCGAGCCGCCTTCGGCGACGTCGTAGCGCACCCGGCCGTGAGTGCGAGAACGAGAAACGCGGCGAGAGTCGTACGTTGAATGCTCATGCTTGGGAGCCTATCAGGACGCGCGGAACGTCCCAAAGAAAATCCGGCTTCGACGTGCGTTCTCGCGCTCGAACAGCGGTGATTCTCGCCGCTGAGGAAACGCGCTCGAAACGTACCAGCGGTGAGTTCTCGTCCAGCCGCGCCGATCAGCCGAGAACGGAATATCCGCCGTCGACCGGGATGGCCGTCCCGGTCACGAAGTCGGACGCCGCGCTCGCCAGGAAGACCGCCACGCCGGACATGTCGTCTAGAGTTCCCCAGCGGCCGGCCGGCGTCCGCCGCAGAACGTTGTCGTGGAGCTCGGGCACCTGGCTGCGGGCGCCGCGCGTCAGATCGGTGTCGATCCAGCCGGGCAGGACGGCGTTCACCTGGATGTTGTCCTTGGCCCAGGCCGTCGCGAGCGACTTGGTCAGCTGGACCAGCCCTCCCTTGCTCGGGCCGTACGCCGGCGAGAACGAGACGCCGAAGATCGACATCATCGAGCCGATGTTGATGATCTTGCCGCCGCCCGCGGCCTTCATCGGGGCATAGACCGCGCGCGAGCACAGGAACGCGCTGGTGAGGTTGGTATCGATCACGTGATGCCAGTCGGCCAGCGTGTAGTCTTGAGGCTGCTTTCGGACGTTCGTGCCGGCGTTGTTCACCAGGATGTCCAGGCGACCGCAGCGGTCCACGGTCGATTTCACGAGCGCGGCGACCGCCGCCTCGTCGGCGACGTCGACCGCGATCGAGAACGGCTGGCCGCCGAGCTTCTCGAGGTCGCGAACCGCGGCCTCGGACTTGGTTTGGTTGCGCGCGGCCACGACCACGCGGGCGCCCGCGCGCGCCAGTCCGCGAGCCATGCCCAGACCGATACCGCCATTGCCACCGGTGACGATCGCGACTTTCCCCGTGAGATCGAACATGCGCTCCTCCGGCCCCAGATCTTACCCGAAGTCGTGAGACGGCACGTGGTGGCCGAGGGCGGGAAGCGCCTTCACGCCGATGGCGCGCACGGAGATGACGCCGTCCTGCTGCTGCGCGATCCCGTCGACCAGGAGGTACGGCTCGGACACCAGGGTCAGGCGATAGCGCATGAAGACCGGCGGCCTGACGATCACGTTCGCGATTCCCGTCTCGTCCTCGAGGGACAGGAAGACGAAGCCTTTCGCGGTGCCCGGGCGCTGGCGGACGATGACGCTGCCCGCCACCAGGACGCGCGCGCCGTTCTGCACGCCGGCGAGCTCGCGCGCGCTCAGCACGCCGCAGCGCCGGAGCGCCGCGCGGCGCAGGGACATCGGATGGCGGCCGAGCGTCACGCTGGTCCCGGCGTAGTCGGCGGCGAGACGCTCGACGTCGGTCATCTCGCTCAGGGGGCTCGGCTCGCCCGGCGGATCTGCGAACAGCGGCCCGGGGTGCGGCATCGCGGCCGTCCAGAGATTGGTCCGCCGCGTCCCGCCGAGCGGCGCCAGCGCGCCAATAGCTGCCAGGGTCTCCAGCTCGTCGCGGTCCAGATGGGCCCGGCGCGCGAGGTCGTGGATCGAGCCGAACGCCCGCGCTCGCCGCGCCTCGACAATCGCACGGCCCGCCCGCTCGCGTAATCCCTTCACGTACCGCAGCCCCATCCGCATCGTCGGGCGCGCGCCGTCGACGGGCTCGATCGTGCACAGCCACTCCGAGCGCGTGACGTCGATCGGCAGCATGCGCAACCCGTGGCGCTGCGCGTCCTTCACGATCGTCGCCGGGTGATAGAACCCCATCGGCTGATTGTTGAGGAGCGACGCGTAGAACGCCGCGGGATGGTGGACGCGCAGGTACGCGCTCGCGTAGGCGAGCAGCGCGAAGCTGCTCGCGTGTGAGTTGTGCACGACGAGGTCGTTGGCGAGAAAGTTGTGATCGCCTTCGATGTGAAGGTCGTAGGTCTCCTGTTCGTCCAGCTGATCGATCGCCACGATCCGATCCCAGTAGAGATCCGATGTAGCCAGACGAGCCAGCTCCGGCGAGTCAAAATACGCGGCCAGTCGGCCGATCACCCAGCGGCGATATCCGCGCTTTGACGAGTCCGGCGACACGAGTGCACGCAATGACACTCCGGCGCCACGACCCAGTTCATTCCAGGTCACGCGTCGATGCTGCCGTTCACGATCGATGAGAGCCTTGACCGCTACCGGAACGACGTCTCGCGAAGCTCGCCTCTGAGCGCCGTCTCGCACGAGAACTCGCGCCCTCAAGCGTTTCCGCTGGTCAAGGAAACGACTCCCGATGCGCCGATAGAACAGCCGAAGATTGCTTTGTCCAGTGATCGTGACAACAAAGCTGCTGACACGACGATCCCGATAAAGATGTGAGCGAGCATAAAGCCTGGATACGATCCCGAGGCGCAACAGGAGATGTTGGATCTCTTCCGCGAGCCGGCGGGAAGCCGTGTCATACGACGCATGGCTCGACGATGACAGAGACCCATCGCCTTCCCAGAGGCGAGCAAGCAACAGCGAAAGATCCGACGCGCAGAGCTCGAATACCTCGGAAGGTAACCGCTTCACTCGGGCGTTGGCGCCCCATATTCCCAGCGAGCGTGCCCATTCAACCGCTCCAATCCGGCCCGGGGCACCGTTGCGGCGGACGCGCACGCTGTAGCAGCTTCGATGGCGCGCGACCGTGGCTCGCGTATTGGGAAAGCTTTGCACGGCCTCGACGAACTCGTCTCGGTGTTGCGGATCGGTCGTATAGAAGCAGAAGGTCGTCGGGTGACAGAGATTGCCCTCAGCGATGAGGTCCGCGAGCACGATCAGCTGGTGTCGAGGCCACCGCTTTCTCCCAGGTGCAACGAGGGCTCGCGCCGCCGCCACGTGATCACCGACACGAAGGCTCGCCAGTGCACGCCATCCGCTGGTCGTGAGCAGAGGATGCTCGGCCGTAGCCATGAGCTCGCGGCCAAGAACCGTGCGGACGCGAAAGACCATTCGCCGTCCGCTCGATGTTGCCGCAAGCACTCGTCGTTTGCGCAGCCGCATGTTGTCATCGCACGCAAGCGTGTGCTCGACGCGTACGCGCCCGCTGACGACGTCTTCGATCGCCACCCAACGCCCGGTATCGGCATCGATCACCCGCGTATCACCGACGACGCACTCCGGGAACCCATACAGCGCGAACGCGGTGATCGCGTGGACGATTTCTTCGGCGGCGGCGCCGTGGATGCCCTGGCGCGCCATGCCGGCGCGCAGCTTCGTCTCGACCTCGGCCATCAGGCGCTCGCTGCGCTTGAAGCCGAACGCACGCCGGAGCTCCTCGGCCTCGGTCGCCGAGAAGCCGGCCGTCACCATCGCCATCTTCAAGAGCTGCTCCTGGAACAGCGGCACGCCGAGCGTGCGCCGCAGGATCGGCTCGAGGCTCGGATGCGGATACGTCACGGGCTCGCGACCGCGCCGGCGGCGGATATAGGGATGCACCATGTCGCCCACGATGGGCCCGGGGCGGATGATCGCGACCTGCACGACCAGGTCGTAGAACCGCTCCGGCCGCACGCGAGGCAAGGTCGCCATCTGAGCCCGGCTCTCGACCTGGAACACGCCGATCGTGTCGGCTTCCTGCAGACTCCGGTACACGGCGGGATCGTCCGGCGGCAGCTGCGCCAGATCGACGGAGCCGCCGGTCTCGCGCACGAGTGTCAGCGAATCCTGGAGCACCGACATCATGCCGAGCCCGAGCAGATCGACCTTCACGATGCCGAGCCCCGCGCAGTCGTCCTTGTCCCATTGCACGACGACGCGCCCCGGCATCGTCGCCGGCTCGAGCGGCACGACGTCGTCGAGCCGGCCGGCGGCGATCACCATCCCGCCCGAGTGCTGGCCGAGATGGCGCGGGAGATCCTGGATCGCGAGCCATAGCGCGGCGAAGCGCCGGATGCGCGGCGAATTCGGATCGCAGCCCGCTTCGGGCAGATGCTTGGTCAGGAGCTCTTCCGGATCTTGATAACCCCAGTTGGCGACGAGCTTCGCGAGGCGATCGCGCATATCGCTGGGGAGCCCTAGCGCCTGCCCCACCTCGCGCGCCGCGCTGCGGCCCCGATACGTGATCACGTTGGCGGTCATCCCGGCACCGAGTCTTCCGTAGCGCCGGTAGACGTGCTGGATCACGGCCTCGCGCCGCTCACCGCTCGGCAAATCGAGATCGATGTCGGGCCACTCGCCGCGGGCCTCGCTGAGAAACCGCTCGAACAAGAGCTCCATGCCGACCGGATCCACCGCGGTGATCCCGAGCGCGTAGCAGACCGCGCTGTTGGCCGCGGAACCGCGTCCCTGCACCAGGATGTCGTGAGTGCGGCAGTGCTCGACGATGTCCCAGACGATCAAGAAATAGCCCGCGAGGTCGAGGCGGCCGATGAGCTCGAGCTCGTGCGCGATCTGACGTTGGGCGCGCGCGGCCAGCGGACCATCGCCGTAGCGCACGCGGCGGCCGCGCTCGCTCAGCTCGCGCAGATAGCCAAGCGGTGTCTGGCCGGGCGGCAGCGGAAACTCCGGGAACCGGTATCCCAGATCTTTCAAGGTGAACGCGAGCCGCAGCGCCAGCTCGCCGGTGTTGTCGAGCGCGTCGGGGATGTCGCGGAACAGCTCGGTCATCGCGGCGGAGCTCTTGAGGCACCGCTCGCCGTTGGCCAAGAGGCGCCGGCCGGCATGATCGAGATCGGTCTTCTCGCGGATGCACGTGAACACGTCGGCGAGCGGACGGCCCGACGACCGCGCGAACAGCGGCTGATTGGAGGCAGCCAGCGGCACGCGCGCCGAGCGCGCGAGCGCCACCAGCCGCTGCAGAACCTGCTCCTGCTCGCGGTGATAGTGGCGCTGGACTTCGACGAAGCAGCCCGAGCGTCCGAAGAGCGCCACCAGATGGTCGAGCATCCGGCGGGCGCCGTCGTCGTCGCCGGCGGCGAGTCTCGACGCGAGGGGCCCGCGCGCGCCGCCGGTGAGACACACGAGCCCCGCGGTGTTCGGCTCCAGATCGTCGAGAGCCAGCGCGGCGGCGCCCTTGGGAGCGCCGAGCTTCATCCGCGTGATCAGACGGCAGAGGTTCTGATATCCCTCACGGTCTTCCACCAAGAGCGGCAGCCGTGAGCCGTCGGCCAGGGTGATCTCGCTGCCGACGATCGGCTTGATCCCCGCTTTCGCCGCCGCTCGAGCCAGCCGGGCGGCGCCGTAGACTCCGTCGCGATCGACCAGCGCGATGGCGGGCATGTCGAGGCGCGCGGCTTCGGCGGCGAAGGCCTCGGGATGCTCGGCGCCTTCGAGGAAGGAGAACGCCGACTGCGCGTGGAGCTCGATGAACACGGCTCAGTCGTAGAAGCCGTCGAGGTACCAGTGGCCGGTGACACGGTCGCGGGCAAGCCGGCAGAGCGTGCCGTCGCCGAGCACCACGTCCCACTCGTCGCGCGCCCAGGCCTCTCGGTCCCACCACTCGCCTGATGCGCGCCACGGTCCCGCCGAGGCGAGGACGAGCCGCGTGTCCACGCGCATCGGGCGCTCACCCGCGGTCTCGACTTGCACGCGCCGCGCCGGGCGCATCCGCCGCAGCGCGAGCCGGCCGCGCTGGATGAGCGAGCGCGGCGGGACGTCGCGCTGCGACGGGTCACCGCGCCGACGACGCGCAGGGGCGGGCTCGGCCGGCGGTGAAAACGCGAGCATCGTGAACGCATCGGTGCGGTGC
>DATEMW010000177.1:0-5271 GCA_035275385.1 Candidatus Methylomirabilota bacterium
GCCCGGCAAAGGGGCGCAGCTGGCCGAAGCGTACAAGGGCCGCTGCGCCGAGGTCATGAAAGAGCCGGGCTGCGAGCAGTTCGAAGTCTTCCAGAGCGCGGTCAATCCCGACCGCCTGACGCTTCTCGAGCGCTGGGCCGACCAGGCGGCGCTGGACGCACACGCGAAGCTCAACAGCACGCGGCCGCCGCTGCGCCCCGAGCTTCGCGTCGGCAACGGTGAGCGAGAGGATTACGAGTACCGCCGGACGCGCTAGCTGTGAAGCCCCATCGCATCGACGTCCATCATCACCACACACCGCCGGCGTACGCCGCCGCGATCACGGCCCGGAACGTGCCCGGGCCGGTGCGCGACTGGACGCCCGAGAAGTCGCTCGCCGACATGGACAAGGCCGGCGTGGCGACGTCGATCACGTCCATCACGACGCCGGCCCTGCGCTTCCTGGATGAGGCGGACGCGGGCAAGCTGGCGCGCGAGTGCAACGACTACTCTGCCAGGCTGGTCGCAGACGGCCGGGGCCGTTTCGGCATGTTCGCCGTGATGCCGATGCCGCACGTCGAGAGCACGCTGCGCGAGATCGCCTACGCGCTCGACACGCTCAAGGCCGACGGCATCGCGCTGCTCACGAGCTACGGTGACAAGTGGCTGGGCGATCCAGCCTTCACGCCGGTGCTGGAGGAGCTGAATCGCCGGCGCGCGGTCGTGTACACGCACCCCACGACCGCCAATTGCTGCGGCAATCTGATCCCCGACGTGCCCGAGTCGATCATCGAGTGGGGCACCGACACCACGCGCACGATCGCGAGCCTGGTCTTCAGCGGCGCCGCCGCGCGGTTCCACGACGTGCGGCTGATCTTCTCGCACGGCGGCGGGACCTTGCCGTTCTTGACCGAGCGCTTCGTGCGCCTGCCTCAGATCAACAAGAATCTGGCCGCGCGCGTGCCGAACGGCGTCGAGGCCGAGCTGAAGCGCTTCTACTACGACACCGCGCAGGCCGCGCACCCGTATGCGCTCGCGTCGCTGACGAAGCTGATTCCCATCTCGCAGATCGTCTTCGGGACCGACTTTCCGTATCGGACGGCGATCGACCACGTGAAGGGGCTCGCGGACTACGGCTTCAGCGCCGGCGACCTGCAGGCGATCGATCGCGACAACGCGCGGCGGCTCTTGCCGCGGTTGAAGGCCTAGACCGATGCTGGAAATCGGCCTGGCGGTCGGCGGACTCGTGCTCGCGATCCTGGCGTACCTCTTGGGTGTACGACACGGCAAGAAGGTTCGAGAACACGATCGGACCGTTGCCGCCGAGCACGACGCCGATCATCGGATCGACCGGGTCGTCCAACGGTACACGACCCGTGTTCGCACCAATCAGACCGGGGCGCTGCACGGCCTGCTCGTCGCAGGCGTCAAGAACCTCCGGTCATCCGAGGAGATTCGGCTCGCGCGCGAGCGCGCGACGGCCCAGACCGGCCACGATCCGCTGCGTCAGTATTCGCTGGATGGCCTGAACTTGAAGGAGCTCGTGGACGCCTGCGAGTTCGACGAGGCGTCGATCAAGAACGACCGCGAGATCCTCGCACGGTACGGCAAGCGGTAGTCCCCGCCGGCCCTCGGGGCGCTCGAAGATCGACGGCCGCGATTGTCTGCGCAGGGGCGGAGCCGCTCGTGCGATCCTGAATTGTCCCATCCCCGTGTGAGGTGCCCGACATGCTGGACGCCTTGCTCCCTCGAGTTGCCAGCCCGATCGTGGTCGTCCTTGCCGCCGGCCTCGCGATGCTCGCGATCGAGCGCATTCGCCCGGGGCGCCAATGGCCCCGCATCGCCGGCTGGTGGCGTCGAGCGCTCGCTCTCAACGCCTGCCAGGTCGCGACGGTGTGGCTCGCCGGGGTCGTGTGGGACGGCTGGATGCAGCGGCACCGGCCGTGGTCGGCCGACGCGCTCGGCCTCGCCGGCGGCGCGCTCGTCGGCTACGTCGTCATCACCTTTGTCTACTATTGGTGGCACCGCTGGCGGCACGAGGTGGGATGGCTCTGGCGCTGGTTTCATCAGGTCCACCACAGCCCTCAGCGCATCGAGGTGATCACGAGCTTCTACAAGCACCCCTTCGAGCTCGTCGTGAACGGCGTGATCTCGAGCGGCGTCCTGTATCTCATCGTGGGGCTGAATCCCGCGGCGGCGTCGCTGGCCGTACTGCTCACGGGCCTGGCCGAGCTCTTCTATCACTGGAACGTGCCGACGCCGCACTGGCTGGGCTATTTCGTGCAGCGCCCCGAGAGCCACTGTATTCACCACGAGGCCGGCGTGCACACGTTCAACTACGCCGACCTGCCGCTGTGGGACATGCTCTTTGGGACGTTCCGAAACCCGCGCGAGTGGCGCGCGTGCTGCGGGTTCGGCGACGATGAATTGCGCCTGCGCGCGATGCTCTCCGGCGTCGACATCACCGCGCCGCGTGGAGGAGCCGCGTGACCGGACTGGATGCCGATGCGCGTCGGTGGCGGCTGGCGGCAGCCGGCTTGCTGGTACTCGGTGTGATGCAGATGGCCGGCGATCTGCTCGACTGGCGCGCGCTCCGCGGCATCGCCGCGGCTACCACGGCATCGCCGGCGCCCAAGGTCTTCTCGGCGGTGCGCGGGCTCGAGACGTACTCGACCCGTTTCGTGCTCGAGTGGACGGAGCCCGACGGCGCCAGCCGCACGCTGGAGCTGACGCCGCAGGTGTACCAGCGTCTGCGCGGACCGTATAACCGCCGCAACGTGTACGGCGCCGCCCTCGCCTACGGCCCGGTGCTCGCGAGCGACTCGGCGTCCCGTCCCATGTTCGACGCGGTGATGCGCCGCGCCGTGTGCGGCGAGCGTCCGTTGCTCCGCGAGATGGGGATCGACGCCGCACGAGTGGTCGGCGCCGTACGGGTGCGATACACACCGCGCCCCGGCACCGACCTCGGTCCGTTGCCGCGGTTGATCGTGGCGCCCTGCCCGTGAGCAACGGGTGGACGGGCGGACAGTACAGCGTCGTGCGCGCGATCTTCGGCGCGTACCTCTGCGTGCATCTGCTGCACCTCGTCCCGTGGGGCGCCGAGATCTTCTCCCGCGAAGGGCTGTTGCCTGACTCGAGCTTGAGCCCGCTGACCCGCTTGTTTCCGAACGTGCTCGCGCTGTGGGACACGCCCGTGGGGGTGACCGCGCTGCTCCTCGCCGGGGCGGCGCTGAGCGTGCTCTTCGCGATCGGATGGTGGGATCGCGCCGCCGCGTTCGGCCTCTGGTATATCTGGGCCTGCCTCTTCGGCCGCAATCCGCTGATCTCGAATCCGGGTCTACCGTTCGTGGGCTGGCTCCTGCTGGCGCACGCGTGTGTGCCGAGCGCGCCGTACGGCAGCGTGGCGGCGGCGGGTCGCGTCGATCCCGGAGGCGGCTGGCGGATGCCGCCCGCGATCTTCGGCGCCGCGTGGATCGTGATGGCGCTCGGCTACAGCTACAGCGGGTACACGAAGCTCGTGAGCCCGTCGTGGGTCGACGGCACGGCTGTCCGATACGTGCTCGAAAACCCGCTCGCTCGCCCAACGCCTTTGCGCGATGCGCTGCTGGCATTGCCCGACTGGGCGCTGCGGCTCCAGACTTGGGGCGCTCTCAGCCTCGAGCTACTCGTAGCCCCGCTCGCGCTGATCAGACGGTTCCGCCCCTGGCTCTGGCTGGCGCTCACGGGTATGCATTTCGGACTGATGGCGCTCATCGACTTCGCGGACCTGAGTCTCGGCATGCTGATGCTTCATCTCTTCACACTCGATCCCGCGTGGATCAGCCCTCGCGCATCGGCGCCGGAGCGGCTCTTCTACGACGGTTCGTGCGGGCTCTGCCACCGGGCGGTGCGATTCGTTCTGGCCGAGGACCGTACGGGTACGGCGTTCCGGGTGGCCCCTCTCGGCGGCGACGCCTTCGAGCGTGAGGTTCCCGCCGGTGCCCGCGCCGGGCTTCCCGACAGCCTTCTGATCGTGCGCGCCGACGGGACCCGGCTCGTGCGCTCGACCGCGGTGCTCTACGTGGCAGAGCGCATGGGCGGGCTCTGGCGGGTCCTCGCCCTGGTTGCGCGCGTCGTCCCGGCACGGCTGCGTGACCTTGCGTACGACGGAGTGGCCCGCGTGCGCCACCGGCTCTTCACGCGCCCGACCGCCGCGTGTCCGGTGCTGCCGGTTGCTCTTCGCGCCCGCTTCGACGGCTAGTCGCGAGCCGCTGCGCGCGGAGCGCCGAGCGGCGGACCTTGCCGTCGTCGCCGCGCAGTGGCTCGCTCACGAACTCGTACGTGCGCGGGCGCTTGTACTTCGTGAGCTTGGCGCGCAGGAACTCCTCGAGCTCGGCAGGAGTCATCGGGGAAGCCGCCTGCACGATCGCGTGGACGACGTTGCCATACTCGTCGTCGGGTAGGCCGATCACGCAGGACGACGTGACGGTCGGGTGCTCGTCGAGAGCCGATTCGATCTCGGCCGGATAGACGTTCGCGCCGCCGACGAGGATCATGTCCGTATCGCGGTCGCTCAGATACACGTAGCCGTCCGCGTCCTTCCAGCCCATGTCGCCGAGCGACTCCCAGTTGCCCGGGCGCGATTTCGGTTTCGCGCCGATGTACTGGTACGACGGCGGCTCGTCCGGGCCGCGGCGCATCCAGATCTCGCCGACCTCGCCCGGCGGCAGCGCGTTGCCGCTCGCGTCCAGCACGACCATCTCGCCCAGGATCACGCGGCCGACCGAGCCCCGGTGCGCGACCCACTCGTCGCCGGTGACGAACGTGATCGCCTGCGCCTCGGTGCCGCCGTAGAGCTCGAGGATGCGCTCGCCGCCGAGCCAGTCGATCCACGCTTGCTTGAGCCACGCCGGACACGGCGCGGCCATGTGGAACAGCACACGGAGCGAGGAGACGTCGAAGCGCCGCCGCTCGCGCTCGGGGAGTCGCCAGATGCGGTGCATCATCGTCGGCACCGCGTAGATCCAGTCGACCCGGTGTTGCTCGATCAGCGCCAGCGCCGCGGTGGCGTCGAACCGCTCCATGATCACGACGCGATTGCCGCGAAGCAGCGCGAGCAGCGACGTGAGGAACGGTCCGTTGTGGTAGAGCGGTCCCGTCACCAGGTGCACACCGTCCGGCGGGATCCGCAGCAGATTCGCGAAGCCCTCGACCGATTCCCACGTCGCGGGCTGAGTGGCCACGATGAGCTTCGGCCGACCGGTGCTGCCGCCCGACGTCGGCGCCTTGAACGACGCGCCGATCAGCGGCGGC
>DATEMW010000178.1:0-2996 GCA_035275385.1 Candidatus Methylomirabilota bacterium
ACCATCCTCCGGATGCAGCTCGGCATCCCGATCGTCACGTGCGGTCCCGGACATCGCCTGATTCCCCACCAGGCCGACGAGTACGTCGAAGTCGCCGAGCTGGTCGACGCCGCGCGCATCTACGTGGCCTCCGCGCTGAATTTTCTTCGATGAGCGCAGCGAATATCCTTCGATGAGCGCAGCGAACGAGTCGGCCCCCAGGCTGCGCCACGTCGAGGCGTTTTCCGTCGAGCACGAGGGACGATCCTGCATCGCCCTTCGCGATCCCGCGGGCTACACCGACGCGATCGTGCTGCTGCACGGGCCGCTGCTCGAGATCGTCTCGCTGTTCGACGGCGGCCACACGGTCGCCGACATCCAGGCCGCGGTCATGCGCCGCCACGGTCAGCTCGTCGAGCGGCGCCAGATCGAGGAGATCGCCGAGGCGCTCGACCAGCAGGGATTCCTCGACAGCCCCGGCTTCGCCGACCGGCGCGCCGTCGTCGACGGCACGTTTCTCGCCTCGCCGGTTCGTCCGGCCGCGCACGCGGGCGCCGCCTACGCGGGCGAGCCCGGCGAGCTCCGCGCGATGCTCGACGGCTTCTTCGCCCCGCCCGACGGACCAGGCCCGATCGAAGTCGCGCGACCCAGCGCGCCCGAGGGGCGCAGCCCGAGCGCTGCGCCCGCGGTCCGAGCGGTGATCGCGCCGCACATCGACTACCATCGCGGCGGGCCCGCCTACGCGTGGGCGTATCGCGAGCTGGCCGAGCGGAGCCAGGCCGACCTGTTCGTGATCCTCGGCACTTGCCACGCCGGCATGGAGCATCCCTTCGCGCTCACCCGGAAGGACTATGCTGGCCCCATGGGCGACGTGCCGGTCGATCGCGATTTCGTCGACTCGCTGGCCAAGCGGGCGCGGCAGGACTGCTTCGGCTCGGAGCTGGCCCACCGCGTCGAGCATTCGATCGAGCTGCAGGCGGTGTTCCTCCGCTATCTCTACGCCGACCGGCGCGACATCAGCATCGTGCCGGTGCTCACGAGCTTCGCTCACGAGGCGATGCACCAGGGCGGGCGGCCCGACGACGACGTACGGGTTCCGCGATTCCTCGAGGCGCTGGCGGAGACCATCGCGGCCGGCAGGCGGCGGGTTGCGCTGATCGCCGGCGCCGATCTCGCCCACATGGGCCCGCGCTTCGGCGACGGCGAACCCGTCGGGGCGCCGGAGCTCGCGCGCATCGAGCGCGAGGACGGCGAGATGCTCGAGACGGTCGCCGCGGTCGACCCGAACGCGTTCTTCGACTCGGTCGCGCGCGACGGCGACCGGCGCCGCATCTGCGGCTATTCGCCGATCTACGCGCTGCTGCGTGCGCTCGGCAGCGGGAGCGGGCAGGTGACGCGCTACGGACAGTGGCCGGATCCCAACGGCATGGTCTCCTTCGCCAGCGTGGTGTTCGAATGACGGAAGCCGAAGGGCAGGGCACCGGGGCTCCCGACGCAACGCCGCCCTCGCAGTGGCGGTTGCCGCGTCTCAGGATCGACGTCGACGGCGACTGGTTCGACGAGGACGTCCTGATCACGCATGCCGGGATCCTCGCCAACCTCCGCTCACAGCTCAAGCGCGATGCTGAAGGCTACTTCATCCAGACGCGTGTGCGGATCCCGGTCGAGGTGGAGGACGCGCCCTTCGTCGTCACGCGGATCGAGCGCCGCGGCGAAACGCTGCACGCGTTCCTGAGCGACGGCACCGAAGCCGACGTGGACGCGGCCACCCTGCGCGTCGGTCCCGGCGACGTGCCGTACTGCGCGGTCAAGGGCGGCGCCTTCGAGGCGCGTCTGTCCCGCGCGGCGGCGTTCCAGCTGCTGGCGCTGGCCGACTACGACGAGGGCACCGGGCGCGGCGCGCTGCGGCTGGCCGGCCGCGAATATCCGTTGAGGCGAAGCGCGTGAAGAGGACGCTAAGCCTGGTCCTGGCCCTGGGACTGGTTGCAGCCGGGGCGATCTGGTGGCTCGCCGCCGACGCGCAGCCGGTCACCGTCGACGAGATCGGCGACGAGAATCAGGCCTTGCCGCGGGGCCAGCTCCCGCGCTTCGCGGTCAAGGGCGATACGGCTCGGCTCTACGCGTTCGCCGTCGACAACGCCGATACGCTGCGCTGGATGCCGTGCACGTGCGGCTGCGCCGGCTTCGGCCACACGTCGAACCGGTCGTGCTACATCAAGGCCGAATCGGCGGAGCGCGTCACGTTCACGAGCCACGCCGCGACCTGAACCGTGTGCCTGGACATCACGCGGGACGTGATGCGCATGAAGGCCGAGGGCAAGAGCCTGCCGGACATCCGGACCGCCATCGACGAGAAGTACCTCCGATTCGGTCGCGCCACGCCCACGCCGCGGCCGAACTGAGCGAGCGCGCGCCGCGGGCGAGGCCGGCGGCGAACGGTAGTATGCTCCCCCCATGAACGTCGCCCCCGTCCTCATGGAGATCCTGCGCGCCGCCGGTGTGCGCTACCTGTTCGGCAACCCCGGGACGACCGAGCTGCCGTTTCTCGACGCGCTGCCCGATTCCGGCCTCGAGTACATCCTGGGCTTGCAGGAAGCGACGGCAGTGGCGGCGGCCGACGGCTACGCGCAGGCGTCGGGGCAGGTGGGCGTCGTCAACGTCCACGTGGCGCCCGGCCTCGCGAACAGCCTCTCGATTCTTCACAACGCCGCGCGCTCGAAGACGCCGCTACTGGTGACGGCGGGCCAGCAAGATACGCGCTTCCTCATGCACGAGCCGATTCTCGCGGGCGATCTCGTCCGCATGGCCGAGCAGTTCACCAAGTGGTCGTACGAGGTCCGCCGCGCGGACGAAGCGCCCGTCGCGCTCAGACGCGCACTGCAGGTCGCGTTGACGCCTCCGACCGGCCCGGTGTTCCTCTCGCTGCCGATGGACCTCATGGGCCCGGCGGTCGAGGACACGGGCGCCGGGCCTGTGCCGATCGCGGCGCGCGCGCGGCCCGACGCGGACGCCGTCGC
>DATEMW010000179.1:0-13668 GCA_035275385.1 Candidatus Methylomirabilota bacterium
CGTGAAGCAGCTCTACCTGCACCGCCGCTTCATGATCCTCGACGAGCCGACCTCGGTGCTCACGCCGGCCGAGGCCGACGAGGTGCTCGGCATGCTGCGCGCGATGACGCGCGCGGGCGACGTCACGGTGCTGATGATCACGCACAAGCTGCGCGAGGTGATGGCGTTCGCGGACGACGTCGCGGTACTGCGGCGGGGCAGGCTCGTCGGCAAGGGGCGCACGGCCGAGCTGACTCCGGCCGTGCTGGCGCACATGATGGTCGGCGCGCGCGAGATTCCTCAGTCGCACGCGAAGAGAATGATGCGCTCGCCGGATGGCGGCGCGCCCCGGCTCATCGTCCGCGACCTCCGGGTCGAGGACGACGCCGGACGGCTGGCCGTGGACGGCCTGAGCCTGGCGGTTCGCGGCGGCGAGATCGTCGGGGTGGCGGGCGTCTCGGGCAACGGCCAGCGCGAGCTGGTCGAGGCGTTGATCGGCCAGCGGGCGCGCGCCGGCGGCGAGATCCTCGTGGGCGGCGAGCCCTTCCACGCCACCCGTGCCGAGATCCGGCGGCATCGCGTGTTCAGTCTGCCCGAGGAGCCGTTGCGCAACGCCTGCGTGCCCGGCATGAGCGTGGCAGAGAACATGACGCTCAGGAGCTTCGACCGGCCGCCGCTCTCGTGGGGGCCGTGGCTCAAGCGGGGCGCGCTGCGCGCTCAGGCCGAGCGCTGGATCGAGGCCTTTCGCGTGAACACCCAGGGCCCGGACGCGCCGATGTCGACCCTCTCGGGCGGCAACGTCCAGCGCGCGGTGCTCGCGCGCGAGCTGTCCGAGCCGGTGTCAGTGCTGATCGCGGCCAATCCCGTCTTCGGCCTCGACCTCGCAGCCGTCGCCGAGATCCACGACCGGATCCTGGCCGCCCGGAACGCGGGCGCCGCCGTGCTGCTCGTCAGCGAAGATCTCGACGAGCTGCTCGAGCTCTCCGACCGCGTCGCGGTCATCTTCGGCGGCCGCATCGTGCACGAAACCGCGACCGAGAAGGCCGACATCGGCGTCATTGGCCCCTGCATGGCCGGACACCAGACGATGCCGGCGCTCTCCCACGCCCGTGCCTGAGATCGCGGCCCGGCCGTACGCGTACGCGTTCGAGCCCGCCGCCACGGCCCTGCTCGTGATCGACATGCAGCGCGATTTCATCGAGCGTGGAGGCTTCGGCGAGGTCCTCGGCAACGACGTGACTCGTCTGGCGGCGATCGTGCCGACCGTGAAGGAGCTCCTGGCGTGGGCGCGGGCACACGCGATCCGCGTCGTGCACACGCGCGAAGGCCACCGGCCGGATCTCGCCGACTGCCCGCCCGCCAAACGCGCGCGCGGACGACTCACGCTCGGCATCGGCGACAAAGGACCGATGGGACGCATCCTGGTCGACGGCGAGCCCGGCAACGACATCGTGCCCGCCCTCGCGCCGACGCCCGGCGAGACCGTCATCGTCAAGCCGGGCAAGGGCGCGTTCTATGCCACGAAGCTCGACGAGATGCTGCGCGCGCAGCGGATCACGCACTTGATCCTGGCCGGCGTGACGACCGAGGTCTGCGTGCAAACGACGATGCGCGAGGCCAACGACCGCGGCTACGAATGTCTGCTGGTCGACGACGCGACCGAGAGCTACTTCCCCGAGTTCAAGCAGGCCACGCTCGCGATGATCCACGCCCAGGGCGGCATCGTCGGCTGGACCGCCTCGTTCGATGCGGTCCGCGCGGCGCTGCCCTGACGGGCACCACGGCCGTTCGACCGCGACCAGTCATCAGTCCAGGATCTCGTCAGCGCGAAGCCTCACGGCCGCTGGAATCGTGAGCCCGAGCGACTTCGTCGCGGCCATGTTGATGATCAGCTCGAATTTCGTCGGCTGCTCCACCGGCAGATCGCCCGGCTTCGCGCCTTTCAGGATCCGGTCGACATGGATGGCGGCGTGCCGCCACATATCGGCATTGCTGGTCCCGTAGAACATCAACCCACCGGCCTTGACGTACTCTCGGTCGCCGTACATCGAGATGAGGCGGCGATCGCCCGCGAACTTGACGATGAGCGCGCGGTACGACGACAGGAGCGCGTCCGCGGTCGTCATGAGCGCATCGGGCCGTCCGCGGCGCATAGCCGAGAACGCCGCGTCCAGGCTCACGCGGTCGTGGACGCCAAGCGGTTCGACCCCAACCTGCAACGGCTTGGCCCACTTCTGGGTCTCGCGCATGGCAAGCACGCTCGCCGTATTCTGATCGTTGTAGAGCAGCGTGACCCGCGAGATCCGCGGCGCGACTTCGCGAAGGAGCTCCAGGCGCTTGCCGTACTCCGGCCCGATGAAGGTGACGCCGGTCAGGTTGCCGCCGGGCCGGGCCATGCTCGCGACGAGGCCGGTCTGCTCCGGAAACGCGGCGCGGCCGAAGACGATGGGAATCGTCGTCGTCGCATGCTTCGCGGCCAGCGTCGCGGGAGTCCCGGCGGTGCAAATCACGTCGACCTTGCGTTCCACGAGCGCGCGCGCGAGGCGCGGCAGCATGGCCTGGTCGCCGTCCGCCCACATGGCCTCCACCTTGAGATTTCGCCCTTCGACGTAGTTCAGCCCTCGAAGACCATCAAGGAGCGCATCCAGCTCGGGCGCGCCGGTCGCCGACGAGGGGGGCGACAGCCAGCCGATGCGCCACGCTTTCCCTGCGTTGCCTTGTTGCGCGCTCGACGCAGCCGGCGTGACCAGAAGCGCCACGGCGAGCCAGGCGACGACAACGCTTCGTCGGTTCACGTTAGATGACCGCGACCGCCTCGACTTCGATCATGTAGTCCGGGTGCGAGAGCGAGGCGACCTGCACCATCGTCGAGGCCGGGCCGCGCTCGCCGAAGAACTCGTCTCGCACCACGCGAAAGTCCATGCGGTAGCGGACGTCGGTGACGTACGTCGTGATCTTCACCACGTTGGCGAGCGTGCCGCCGCCCGCTTCGACCAGCGCCTTGACCGAGCCGAACACCGTGCGCGCCTGGGCGCGGAAGTCGCCGCGGTGCTTCGGCGTACCGTCCATCTCATAGGGAACCTGTCCGGCGAGGAACAGGATCGTCTGGGCGCCGGTCACCTTGATCGCCTGGCTGTAGCTCGGCGTGTCGTAGACGCCCTTCGCACAATACTTCTCGATCTTCGCGGCCATTGATCGTTCTCCTTTGCTAGAGCTACGCGAGTGGCCTAGCGCTACCCGAGTCGTGGGCTAGAGCTGCCCCGAGTCGCCCCACTGCTCGACGAGCGCGCGATAGGCGGGATCGTCGTAGCGCGACAGCGCGAAGGCCGGCGCGTAGCGCGGCAGCAGCCGGCCGGCGATGTGATCGGCCAGGAGATCCGCGGCGCCGTTCGACGACATGAGCCCGTAGCCCGAGAGCGCGCCCAGAATGTACGCGCCCTCGACCGGCAAGGGCCCCGAGAGCAGTCGGTTCTCGCGCGTCTTCGTGTAGTAGCCGCCGTCGACGAACACGCGGGGCAGGCGCGTGAGATACCGCGAGAGCCCGGGGATCATCCGCGACATGCCGCGCAGGCAGATCTCGCCATAGGCGCTGTCGAACTCGATCGGGAACGCCGGCTCGACCGGCTCGATGTCGTAGGTCCAGATCAACAGCACGACGGGGCTGTCGCCCCCGCCCTCGGGTCGCCCGTGCACGCCCGCCGGGAATTCCTCCACGAGCCGTTTGTGCTCCGCCGAGGCCAGCAGCTCCTGCCGCTCCTCGTCGGACCACGGCAACGTGATCGGATCGGTCCAGATCGTCATCGGCGCCCAGCGCGGCACGGCACCCAGGACGTCGTTGAAGGCAACCTTGGCGTGACGCTCGCAGAACACCGGCAGTTCCAGGCCGAGCAGGCGGCCGATGCGTTCGACGAACGGCCCCGCGGCATTCACGAACCTTGGCGTCGTGATATTGAGGTCCTCGCCGCGGGCGCTGATGCGAACGCCGCTCACGCGCCCGCCCGTCGTCTCGACGCGCTCGACGCGCCCGGAGACGAAGCGCACGCCGCGCTCGCGCGCGTGCTCGAGCAGGTACATGCCGAGCTGCTGCGCGCTGAACCAGCCGCAGCGCCGAGCGTGCAGCACGGCCACCGTGTCGGGCGCCAGATGCGGGAAGTACCGGCGCAGAAGCGTCGGGTCGGTGATCACGTCCGTGCCGGTCGGCTGATCCTCGAAGCCGTCGGCGGGCGCCGCCTGGTAGTCGCTCGACGCCGTCCGGTGGATGCGGGCGGGCCCAACACCGCGCTGCGCCGCCTCCTGCGCCCGCTCGATGAACATCGGCACCTGCGCCGGATCGGCCGTCGCGAAGAGGTAGCCGCGCCGGTTGAGCAGGAAGCGGTTGTCGCTCTCGTGCGCCAGCTCCTCGAGCAGGTCGATGCTGCGGTTCATCAGCGCGACCATGTCGTCGCCGGGACCCGGCCACCAGTTGCGATAGCACTCGGTCGATTTGTCGCTGGTGAGCGAGAGCGGTGCGCCTTCGTCGACGAGCACGACGCCGGTGACGCCTCGACGCACGGCGAGGTGGTACGCGGCGGCGATGCCGGCGATCCCGGCGCCGCAGATCACGACTTCCGCGGTGGGCGCGCTCATCGGGTGGTCACCGCGTGAAATATCCACGCGGCGCGTGAGGTTGTCAACGCGACGCGGCTACTTGATCGGCTGGATCGCCAGCTCCCCGGTCGAGCGAAGCGTGATCGAGTACACGCGGTCCTTGCGCAGCCGCGTCGAAACCGCCTCGCCGTGCAGCGCGCGGACCCCGCGCTTCTTGGCCTCTTCGGGATCGTTGGCGAGCTCCCAGAACCGCGCCCACAGCTCGCGCTCGAACGCGGTCGGCGCGCGCTCGGCCGCATAGCTCTGCGGGATCTGGCCTTCCTTGTCGAGCACCTCGCCCTCGGCCGGCCGCTTGCGGTCGGTGAAGATGCGCCGGAACAGCAGCAGCGCCTTGCCCTTGAGCGCGTCGCCCGCCGTCACGAAGTCGTCCTCGAACTTGATCACGAGCGTGTCGACGTAGATCTCGTCGCCGTCGAGGGTGAGCTCGCGCGGCTCGCCCACGGGATCGCCTTGTGAGTCGAGCTCGGTGAAGCGAACGCGCGTCCGCTGATGCCCCTCGGGCCCCGGCGCCTGGTCCAGGACGACGAGCCGGGCGCGCCGCTCGGTGTGGCGCAAGAGCCGCACCGCGGCTTCGAGGGCCTGGTTGCGTTCGGTCAGCGCGCGGATCTGCGCGTCCTTCTCGGCGAGCTGGCGCTGCATGGCGCGGCCCGGCGCCAGCACCATCCGGTCGGCCAGATAGATGCCTCCGGCCGCGGCGGCGACGAAGACCAGGGCCCAGAAAAACTTCATGGCTGGTCTCTCGATCGTACCCGGGAGCCCGCCTCGGACGGATGTATTCTGGCGCCCTACGACTTTGGGCCAGGTTACTTCGGTCCGATGCCTGTGGTACTCGCGTCGCGTGGCTGCTGCGACACTGAGACGCCGGCTCCGCACTCTGATCGCCAGAGCTGTGGTGATCGGCCTCGCGGTCCTGCTCGCTGCGCCGCCGCTCCCGCGGGCTCAGCAGCCGGGCGCCGCCGGCCCCCCGCCCTTCAAGCCGGAGGAGCTGGAGCAGATCGTGGCGCCGATCGCGCTCTATCCTGATCCTCTGATCGCGCAGATCTTCATGGCGGCGACGTACCCGCTCGAGGTCATCCAGGCCGCACGGTTCGCCAAGGCTAATCCGAAGCTCAAAGACGCGGCGCTCAACGAGGAGCTGAAGAAGGAGACCTGGGACGACAGCGTCAAGTCACTGGTGAGCTTCCCCCAGGTGCTCGAGATGATGGACAACCAGCTCGAGTGGATGCAGAAGCTCGGCGACGCCGTGCTCGCTCAGCAGAAGGACACGATGGACGCCATTCAGCGCCTGCGGACGAAGGCGCAGACAGCGGGCAATCTGAAGTCGACCGAGCAGCAGAAGGTGATCGTCGAGCAGGCCGAGCCGCCTCAGCAGCAGACGGTCATCAAGATCGAGCCGGCGAACCCTCAGGTCATCTACGTACCGACCTACAATCCGGAGATCATCTACGGCACGTGGCCGTATCCGTACTATCCGCCGTACTACTACTACCCGCCCTACTATCCATACGGCTACTTCGCCACGGCGGCGGTCGCGTTCGGCATCGGGATGATCGTCGGCGGCGCGATCTGGGGCGGGTGCAACTGGGGTCGCGGCGACATCGACATCGACGTGAACCGGCAGAACAACTTCAACCGGAACGTCAATCGCGGAGACAGGGTCAGCCAACGCCCCACCGGCGGTGGCCGCGGCGACCGCGCCTCATGGCAGCACAGCCCCGAGCACCGGAAGGGCGCTCAGTACCGCGACTCCGCCACCCAGCAGAAGTTCAATCGAGCGGGCGACAGCGCGAGGGCGGCCTCGCGCGAATCCTTCCGCGGACGGGCCGAGCAAGGGCGACAGCAGATCAACCGCGGCGGAATCGGCTCGGCTGGCGGCGCACAGCGCGCCGGTGGTGTCGGCCAGGGCGGCGCGGGCGCGGGGCGCGGGGACGGAGGAGTCGGCGGTCAACGCGGCAGTGCCGGCGGCGGTCGAGCGTTCGAAGGGGTCGGCCAAGGGTCCAGCCAACGCTCCTACAGCGACCGGGGGGCAGCGTCGCGCGGCGGCGGTAGCTACAGCGGCGGCGGGAGTCGCGGGGGCGGCGGTGGCTTCTCAGGCGGAGGCGGCGGTGGCCGTGGCGGAGGCGGCGGGCGGCGATGAAGACGGTCCGGCTCGCGCTGGCCATCGTGCTCTCTCTTCAGGCAGTCACGTTCGCCGCGTCCGCGCAGAAGAGCTTCAGCTCCCTGGACGAGGCCGTCGGCGCGCTCGTCTCCGCAATTCGCGCAGCCGACCGAAAGGCGCTGGTCGAGATCCTCGGGCGGGAGGCGAGCCCGCTGGTGTGGTCCGGCGACGACGTGGCCGATCGGGCGGCATTTCAGCGTTTCGCCGCCGCGTACGACCAGGCTCACCGGCTCGAGGGCGGCGGTGGCAAGGTCGTGCTGTACGTCGGCAGCGACGATTTCCCGTTCCCGATCCCGCTCGTGCCCGACGGCCCACGCTGGCTCTGGGACACGGCAGCCGGGGACGACGAGCTGCTCAACCGACGGATCGGACAGAACGAGCTCTCGGCGATCCAGGTGTGTCTGGCCTACGTCGACGCCCAGCGGGAATACTACTCGCGAGGCGCCGGGCTTCTCACGTACGCGCAGCGGTTCGAGAGCACCAAGGGCAAGCACGACGGCCTCTACTGGGACACGAAGCCCGGTGAGCAGCAGAGCCCGCTTGGTCCGCTCGTCGCCCGGGCGCGAGCCGCGGGCTATCCGCTGCCGCCGCGCGGCGCGCCGGCTCCGTATCACGGGTACTTCTATCGCATCCTTTCCGCGCAGGGCCCCGACGCACCGGGCGGCGCGTATGATTTCCTCGTCAAGGGCCACATGATCGGCGGGTTCGCGCTGGTCGCGCACCCGGCCCTGTATGGCGCCTCGGGCATCATGACGTTCATCGTCAACCAGGACGGCGTCGTCTATCAGAAAGACCTCGGGCCCAAGACGGCGCAGGCGGCCGGCGCGATCAAGGCATACAACCCCGATTCGACGTGGACGCGGACGGAGGTCGGCGAGAGCAAGCGCTGACGGCGTCGTTCGTTCGCCGCAGCGCGATGGTACACTCGGCGCCGATGATCGCCCGCGCGCTCGGGGTGCTGGCCTTCTGCACGCTCGCGCTCAGCACCGTCGTACCGGCCACCGCCGCCGATGGCCTGCACCTGGTGCTCACCCCCTCCCAGAAGCCGACGGATCTCCTGGCCACCGGCGAGGAATTTGCCAAAGAGCTCACGAAGCTGACGGGCATCCCGGTTCGGGTGACGGTCGCCTCGGACTACGCCGCGGTGATCGAGGCGCTGCGCAATCGCACCGCGGACCTGGCGTTCGTCCATCCCGTCGGCTACGTGCTGGCCAGCCGCGAGGCGAAGGCGACGATCGTCGTGAGAAATCTCTGGCACGGCAAGAGCTCGTTCACCTCGCGCATCTACGTCCGCAGGGAGTCCGGGATCAAGAGCCTCGAGGAGCTCCGCGGCAAGACGATCGCCTTCGTCGACCCGGCCAGCTCCTCGGGCTATACCTATCCGATGGTGCTGCTGATGCAACGCGGGCTCGTGAAGAACCGCGATCCCAAGACCTTCTTCCGCGAGGTCGTCTTCTCGGGCTCGCACGACGCCGGGATGCGCGCGCTGCTCAACGGCCACGTCGACGCGATCGCCTCGTTCGACATGGCGCGCGAGCAGTACCTGAAAGATCCGGCCGAGCGCGAGCGCATCATCTACGTGGCGGAGACGCCCGCGATCCCCGAGGCCGGGATCGCCGCGCGCGACGGGCTCGATCCGGCTACCTTCGCGAAGGTGCGCGCGGCGCTGCTGCAGATCAAGGCACCGGCGCACGCCGAGCTGCTCCGGCGGCTCTACGAGATCGACGGCTTCGCGCCGGCTGACGACCGCGACTACGATCCCGTGCGGGCGGCGGTCGAGCTGCTCGGCGTTCGACCGCGCTGACCCCGTCCGCGTCCGCTCGGATGTCCGCGTCCGCTCCGATGATCGAAGTCGCTGGATTGCGCGTCGTCCTGCCGCCCTCCACCGTCGCGCTCGACGGGGTCGATCTCACGATCCGGCGCGGCGAGCTCGTGGTCGTCCTCGGTCGCAGCGGCGCCGGCAAGACCACGTTCCTGCGCTGCCTCAACCGCCTCGTCGAGCCGACCGCGGGCACGATCCGCGTCGCCGGCCGCGCCGTGACCGGCGCCGGCGTTGCCGAGGTCCGCGACGTCCGCCGCCACATCGGTATGGTCTTCCAGCAGTTCAATCTGGTCCGCCGCGCGTCGGTGATCGAGAACGCCCTCGCCGGACGGCTCGGCTACGTGCCGTCGTTGCCGAGCGTCTTCGGAAGCTTCCCGCGCGAAGACCGCGAGCTGGCGCGCGCGTGCCTCGATCAGGTCGGGCTCGGCCACCTCGCCGAGCGGCGCGCCGACACGCTCTCGGGCGGCGAGCAGCAGCGCGTGGCCATCGCCCGCGCCCTGGCCCAGCGCCCCGAGGTCATCCTGGCCGACGAGCCCACCGCGAGCCTCGACCCGGCGCTCACCAGCAGCATCATGGACACGCTCAAGGCCATCAACCGGAGCGGCCTCACCCTGGTCGTCAGCCAGCACCAGCTCGAGACCGCGCTCGCGTACGCCACGCGCATCGTCGGATTCCGCCGCGGCCGCGTCGCCTTCGACGGGCCGCCGACGGCGGTCACACCAACGGTCGTGCAGGCGATCTACGGCGATGGAGACGCTGCGTGAAGAAAGCCCTGGCGTTCGTCGCCGCGCTAGTGCTCGCCTGGCTCGTCTGGGACACGGGCGCGGACCCGGTGCGCCTCGCGCGCGGCCTGCCGTGGATCTTCGATTTCCTCATGCGCATGATGCCCCCTGACCCGAGCGTGTTGCCGGCGGCACTGCTGGGCGCGCTCAAGACCGTCGAGATCGCGCTGCTCGGCACGGCGGTGGCGGCGGTCCTGGCACTGCCGCTGGGCTTCGTCTCCGCGCGCAACGTGGCGCCCGGCGCCGTGTTCTACCCGGCGCGAGTGGTGCTCAACTTCTTCAGGAGCGTCGATACGCTCGTCTACGCGCTCGTGTTCGTCGCCGCGGTCGGGCTCGGTCCCTTCCCCGGCGTGCTCGCCGTCGTGGCCTACACGACCACGTCGCTGGCGAAGCTCTACTCCGAGGCGGTCGAGGGCGTCGACCCAGGGCCGGTCGACGCGATCACCGCGACCGGCGCGACCCGGCTCCAGGTGCTGCGCTTCGGTGTGATCCCGCAGGTGCTGCCGCTGTTTCTCTCGTACGTGCTCTATCGGCTCGAGACCAACATCCGCGCGGCCACGGTGCTGGGCTTCGTCGGCGCCGGCGGCATCGGCTTCTATCTTCAGACCTATCTCAGGATGATCGACTACCGCGCGGCGTCGACCGTGCTGCTGGTGACGGTCGCCATGGTGATGGTGGTCGACGCGATCAGCTCGCGGCTGCGCGACCGGCTCGTGTGACGGTTTCGTGGCGAGCCCTGACAAAGACCGTTGTCTGGGCTAGAATCGCGGCACTCGCAAAGGGAGGACCCTCAATGGCTCAGCGAATTCTCGTCAGGCTCGGCTCCGCCTTGCTGTGCGTCGCGATCGTGGCTGCGGCGATCGGATTCGCGGCGACCACCGTTCGCGCCGCAAAAGCGACGCTGACCGTGTACACCGCCGTCGAGGCTGACGATCTCAAGAAGTACGCCGCGCGCTTCAACGAGGACCACCCGGACATCGAGATCAAGTGGGTGCGCGACTCGACCGGCGTCATCACCGCCAAGCTGCTCGCGGAGAAGGCCAACCCACAGGCGGACGTGATCTGGGGTCTGGCGGCGACGAGCCTCCTGGTGCTGAAGCCCGAGGGCCTGCTCATGCCGTACGCACCGAAGGGTGTTGAGCGGCTCGACGCGCAGTTCCGCGACAAGGACAATCCGCCGAGCTGGGTCGGCATGGACGCGTGGGTCGCGGCGCTCTGCTTCAACACCATCGAGGCGGGCAAGAAGAACCTCCCCAAGCCGGCCTCGTGGAAGGACCTCACCAAGCCCGTCTACAAGGGCACGATCGTCATGCCGAACCCCGCGTCGTCGGGCACCGGCTTCCTCGACGTCTCGAGCTGGCTGCAGCTCTTCGGCGAGACCGAGGGCTGGAAGTACATGGACGCGCTGCACCAGAACATCGGCGTCTACACGCACTCCGGCTCCAAGCCGTGCACGATGGCCGGTGCCGGCGAGTACCCGATCGGCGTCTCGTTCGAGTTCCGCGCCGCCCGCCAGAAGAAGCAGGGCGCGCCGATCGACATCGTGTTCCCGTCCGAGGGCTCGGGCTGGGACATGGAGGCGACCTCGATCGTGAAGGGCACCAAGAACCTCGAGGCGGCCAAGACGCTCGTCGACTGGTCGGTCACCGACAAGGCGATGAAGCTCTACAACGAGGGCTACGCGGTGGTCGCGATCTCGAGGATGTCGCAGCCGGTCGAATACCTGCCCGGCAACATGCTCGACCACATGATCAAGAACGACTTCCAGTGGGCCGCGCTGAACCGCGCCAAGATCTTGGGGGAGTGGGAAAAGCGCTACGGCGCCAAGTCGGAGCCGAAGAAGTAAGCCGGGCGAGGCACACAGGGTTTGCCGACGCCCTATCTGCGCATCCAGCGCCTCACGAAAAAGTTCGGTGGCTTCACCGCCCTCGAGGACATCTCGCTCGAGATCGTCGAGGGCGAGTTCGTCTGCTTCCTGGGACCGTCGGGCTGCGGCAAGACGACCTTGCTCCGCGCGATCGCCGGTCTCGATGTGCAGACCACCGGGCGCATCGAGCAGAACGGGCGTGACGTCTCGACGCTGCCGCCGAGCAAGCGCGACTTCGGCATCGTCTTTCAGTCCTACGCGCTGTTCCCGAACCTGACCGCCGCCAAGAACGTCGCCTACGGCCTGGAGAACACGCGCGCCGCCCGCGCGGATATCGCCCGGCGCGTGCTCGAGCTGCTCGAGCTCGTGGGCCTGTCGGCGCACGGCAACAAATACCCGGCGCAGCTCTCGGGCGGTCAGCAGCAGCGAGTCGCGCTGGCGCGCGCGCTGGCGACCTCGCCCGGGCTCCTCTTGCTCGACGAGCCGCTCTCAGCGCTCGACTTCAAGGTGCGCGTGCATCTGCGCCACGAGATCAAGCAGCTCCAGCGGCGGCTCGGCGTGACGACCATCATGGTCACCCATGACCAGGAAGAGGCGCTCACGATGGCTGACCGGATCGTGGTCATGAACCAGGGCCAGATCGAGCAAATCGGCACACCGGTGGCGATCTACCGCGAGCCCGCCTCACCGTTCGTGGCCGACTTCATCGGCGTGATGAACTTCGTGGCCGGCACGGTCGTGCGCGACGGCGCCGTGAAGCTCGGGCGCGCCGAGCTGGCCTGCGAGGTCGATGGGCTCGCCGCGGGCACCCAGGTGACCCTGGCCATCCGTCCCGAGGACATCGTGGTCCACGATGGCCGCTCGGCCGAGCCCAACGCGCTCACCGTGCGCGTCGAGACGCTCGCGTTCCTGGGCTCGTTCTTCCGCGCCGACCTGGCCGGCGACGCGGGTGACGGCGTGCTCCTGCGCGCCGATCTTCCGGTTGACCTGATCCGCCGCCGCAGCATCGCCGAGAAGAGCATGCTCTCGGTCCTCCTGCCGCCGGAGCGGATCCGGATCTATCCCGGGAGCTCGGTCCATCGCTGAGGCAGCGCTCGCGCGCGGCGACCGGCTCGCCGCGATCGTCCGGCCGCAGGCGAGCCGCGACGACCGGCTCATGCGGCTCTTCATCGCCATCATCGGCCTCTACCTGATCGCCGCACTCGCCGTCCCGCTGGGCCTCATGCTCGCCAAGAGCCTGCAGGGGCCGCGAGAAGAGTTCGTCGGCGTCGCCAACTACGTCCGGTACTTCTCGACGCCGGCGCTGTTCCAGTCGATCGGCAACAGCCTGTGGGTCTCGGTTCTCAGCACCGTGATCACGGTGCCCGCCGCGTTCGTCTACGCGTACGCACTGACGCGCTCGCGCATGCCATTTCGCGGCTTCTTCAAGACCGTCGCGCTGGTTCCGATCCTCGTGCCCTCGCTCCTGCCCGGCCTGGCGCTCGTCTATCTCTTCGGCAATCAGGGCCTCTTGAAGGCCGTGCTCTTCGGGCACAGCATCTACGGTCCGATCGGCATCGTGATGGCCGAAGTCTTCACGACGTTTCCGCACGCGCTCCTGATCATCCTGGCCGCCCTTGCGCTCGCCGATGCGAGGCTCTACGAGGCCGCGGTGGCCCTGCGCGCCTCCCGCGCGCGGATCTTCTGGACCGTCACGCTCCCGGGCGCGCGCTACGGCCTGATCAGCGCGACGTTCGTGGTCTTCACCACGGTGATCACCGACTTCGGCGCCGCGAAAGTCATCGGCGGGCAGTACAACGTGCTCGCGACCGACGTCTACAAGCAGGTGATCGGCCAGCAGAACTTCCAGATGGGCGCGGTCGTCAGCGTGATCCTCCTGGTGCCGGCGGTCTTCGCGTTCCTGGTCGATCGTGCCGTGCGCCGGCGGCAAGTGGCGCTCCTGTCCGCGCGCGCGGTCCCCTTCGAGCCGAAGCCCCAGCGCGGCTTCGACCAGGCGATGCTGGCATACTGCGTCGTCGTCGGCTTCGCGATCCTCAGCATCGTCGCGATCTCCCAGTTCGCGGCCGTGGTGAAGTTCTTCCCCTACAACCTCACCTTGACGTGGGCACACTACGACTTCGACCAGAAAGGCGGCGGCGGTTGGGCGTCGTATTACAACTCGATCCGGCTGGCGCTCCTGACGAGCGTGATCGGCACGTTCGTCGTGTTCGTGGGCGCCTACCTGGTCGAGAAGGCGCGGGGCGCAGCACTGGGCCGCGGGCTCTTCCACTTCCTCGCGATGCTGCCGATGGCCGTGCCGGGCATGGTGCTCGGGCTCGCCTATATCTTTTTCTTCAACGCGCCGTCGAACCCGCTGAACGTGCTCTACCGCACGATGACGATCTTGGTGATCAACACGATCGTGCACTTCTAC
>DATEMW010000180.1:0-4892 GCA_035275385.1 Candidatus Methylomirabilota bacterium
ACGCGCGGCGCGGACTCGCCCCTGCGCGAAGAGGACGTGATAGTTGCTCGGCATACGAGCGATGGCCTGTTCGGCGACCTGCTCGGCGGCCAGGAGATTGCCGGTCGCCAGGTGCATCAGCGCGAGCTGCGCCCGGCACCATGCGGTGTTCTCCGCGTACGGCGCGCCGGCGTTGATCGCCTTGCCCATGAGCCACGCGGCGCGCCGCGCGTCGCCCGTGACGAACAGCAAGTGGGCGGTCCGGCTGTAAGCCGAGACGTCCGGCCGCAGATCGAGCATCCGCTGATAGTGCTCGGCGGCGAGATCGTACTCGCCCAGCTCCAGCGCCGCGTCGCCGAGCAGGCCATAGGCACCTGCGCTCGCCGGATCGAGCTCGAGGGCCTTCTTCGCCGTTTCCGTCGACTTCTCGAACTCGTGCCGCGCGCTCTGAACCCACGCAAGGCCGACGAGCGCGTCGACGTGCGCTGCGTCGAGCACCCGCGCCCGCTCGAACGCCTGCTCCGCGCGAGCGTAGTAGCTCGCATCGGCGGTCTCGCGGGCCTTCTGCATGAACGCGTCGCCCAGCGTCGTCCACGCGCCGCGATCCTGCCGCTGCTCGCGCGTCTTCGCGGTCAGGCGCTCGATCGTCTGGTCGACCGTCGGCCGGGCCGGAGACGACGAATCGGTGGCGGGGCCGGCCGCCCCGGCGCCCGGCATTGCGCCGAGCGTCAGGGCGACCGTTGCGACAGCCAGCAGCGTACGCGACGCGGTCATGGATCCTTGCGGTTCGTCGGCCCGGCGTGCGGCGTGGCCGAGTACGGGAAGACCTGGTTGTAGACCTGGTCGTTGGCGTTGATGTTGTCGCCGACCACCGTGATCGTGGAGTAGGCGGGACCGCTCGCGATCGCCGTCAGCGCGATGTCGACGACGTCGTCGCCCAGGCGCCGGCCGTTCGGCCAGCCACCGGACGCGCCGCCGGTCGTGTCGCCGCCGAGGAAGCCGAGCCGGTTGAATCCCGGCTGCCCGGCGAGCCGCACCGCGCCCGTGCCGGTGTTCACACGCAGCACGTCGGGGATGAAGATCGCGACGAGGTCTTCGCGATTCATCGTCACGAAGTTGGTGCCGAACACGGTGTTGATGAGGCCCGCCAGCTCGGGGGTGCGGGCGTAGGTCGCGAACGCCGCGGCGTCCTCGGTCGGGGTGCGGCGGTTGTAGTTGTCCTTGTCCTTCAGGGCCACCAGCACCTCGTTGAACAGCGGGTTGCCCATGCGATTGACCTGCACGAACGGACCCTCGCTGAGCGGCTCGCGGTTGCCGAGCCGGATCGTGACGCTCTGACGCGACACCGACGCGTAGACGCCCACACCGGTCTGAGGACCGAAGAACGGGCTCTGGTAGGGCAAGGTCGGAAGCTGATGCAGCGGAATCTGGATCGCGTAGGCGAGCACGTTGAACCCCTTGAAGCCGTCCACGCCCGTGCCGGCCTGGCCGAGCCCGCCCGCCAGGATCCGCGGATCGAGCAGGTCGAAGATGCCCGGCGTGTCCGCGAAGAAGCCGTCCTCGCGCGGCCCGGCGAAGACCGCCTCACCGGAGGCCAGACCGAACACGGTCTGCCGCGTGTACTTGTCGAGCGCCGCGAACGAGGTCGCGCCGGAGACCGCCCTGCCGTTGGCGTCGTTGTACGCGGGCGTCGTGCGCGCGCCCACGTTCGGCGGCGGGGTCAAGAGATCGTTGGCGACGAGCGTCGTCGGACCGCGGCGGCCCTTGTCGTCCTTCGTCACGACTTTCGTCACGTCGTAGGTCTGCACGAAGTTCTGCCGGGCATCGCCGACGTTGTTGATCGGCCCGACCTCCGTGCCATTGCCGTACGAGAGGATCGTGTTGGGATTCTTCAAGCCCGGGGGCGACTGCGGATTGATGTTCGAGAACTTGAAGTCGTACCGGACCAGCTCGGCCCCGCTCTGCGGGTCGGCGATGTGGATGCTGTAGCGCGCGTCGTCGGCGAAACGATCGTAGATCACGCCGTCGCCCGGCTCGGAGAACGGCCGAACGTGGACGACCACGTTGAGCACCTTCTCCTTCGGGTTGTTGTACTTCGTGCCGACGAACGCGTAGACGTCGGTCAGATTCGCCTGCGGATCCTGCTTGATGAGCGGCGCGTCGCTGTGGCTCGCCGCGCCGGCCTCTCCGCCGGCGAACGCGAGCAAGGTCACCAGGGCCACGAGACCCATGCCACGAGAAGAACGCCTCATGATCGATCCTCCTTTTGGGTGTCGAATCAGGTGAGCTTCCAGGGAACGACTCCGCCCGCGACCGCCTGCAGGGCGATCGACACGCCGAGCAGGATCATCACGGCGGAGGACGCCAGCGGTAGCCAGCGCGTGACGAGCGGCCCGCGCTCGTCGAAGCGCGCGACGAGACGCCGCGCGTACACCATGAGCATGCCGATCGCGATCAGCACGAGCGCCAGACCGAGGCTGAACGCCACGATCAAGAGCAGGCCGAAGCCGACTCGGCGCAGCGACAGGGCGCTCAGCAGCACGACCAGCGCCGCCGGGCACGGCACGATCCCACCGGTGATGCCGAGCGCCCACAGCTGACGCAGGGAGACCACGCCGTGATCGTGATGGTGGTGTCCGGCATGGTCGTGGGCGTGCGGATGGGCGTGCGCGTGATCGTGAGCGCCATCGGGCTCGTGGGTGTGATCGTGGTCGTGGGCGTGCCCATGCGCGTGGGCCACACCGCCGTGATGATGGTGATGATGGTCGTGCCCGGCGCCGCCGTCCTTGAAGCGGCGCCAGAACAGCGAGAGACCCAGCGCGGCGATCGTCAGGCCTGAGGCCAGCGCCACCCACGGGTAGAGTCGATCCGGGACGACATACTGCGAGGCGAAGAACGTCACAGCTCCCAGGAGATAGACACCGGCAGTGTGCGAGGCGGTGACGATCAATCCAAGGATCAGCGCGTGCCGCGCGGTGCCGCGCGAGCCGACCAGATAGGCCGCGACCACGGTCTTGCCGTGGCCGGGCTCGAGCGCGTGGAAGGCGCCGAGTGCTGCGGCCACGAGCAGCGCGATCATGACGGCGCTCAAGGTGAGCTCGCGCGTGGTGATCAGATCCGTGAACGAGCCGCGCGTCGCGCTTTGCGCGTTGGCTCTGGCGACGACGGGCGGCTCAGGCGCTTCAACTCTCGCGTCGCCCGACGCTGGCGCAGCCGGCGCGATGGGCGCCTGCGGAATCGTGGTGGGTGCGGGCTTCGCCGCGACCGTGGCCGCCGGCCGGGTGAAGCGCACGCGCGCCTCGCGGACCTGCGGCGGGCTATCGAGCAAATCGGTCGGATAATCCGCGAGCTCGCGGCTGCGATCGCGGTCGGGAACCGAGCTCTCGACGAGGACGATGCCTGAACGACCGACCGCGATGACTTCCTTCCAGCCGGCGCGCGCGGCGAAGTTCTCGTCGCGATAGCGCAGATCCTCGACGCCGCCGCGGCTCGATTCGGCGAGCGACGCGCGGAACAGGATCGCGATCTTCATCGTCGGCAGATCGCCGGCGCCGGGCGGGAAGATCACCTCGGCGGACCGGACGTCGAGTGCCGGGCGCCGCCCGTCGACCTCGAGCACGAGACCCTTTTTCAACGTCTCCGCCGTCGCCCGAAGATAGCGAGCGGTGCGCGGGTCGCGGGGATCGGCGGGAATCTCGCGCGTCTGAAGCTCCTGGAACGTCGGGATCTCCGCCATGTCGATGAAATAGCGAAGCGTGATCGCGTCGTCGCCGATGTGGATACCGGCGTACTGACTGATGCTGAAGTTGCCGAGTGGATGCGCGGAGCCTGGTGTCGGACCCGCCAGGATCAGTGCGACGAGAAGCCCGAGCGCCCGGATGAGCCGTCGGTTACCCATGATGTTCTGCAGACCCTACGGGCCACAGACGGGTTCGGATTCACGGCGACCCGGCGCCGGAGCAGACCGGGGTCGAGCGAGAGGTCAGACCGCGAGAGGAACAGTACGTGTCAGCGGGGCGTGTCGATCAACGTACGACTAGCGCGCGATGCTGGCTTCGCGGATGTAGCGGAGCACGCCCGGATGGATCAGATCGATCCGCGGCGCCGCGCCGAGCGTGTTCGCCGCGGTCGTCTCTTGCGCTTGCGGCAGGCGGCGGGCGAGTGCCGCCTCGCCGCGGTGCAGCGCTCGCGCGAGCCGATACGCGACGTCGTCCCCGAGATCGGGCCGCGAAAGAATGAAGCTCCACGAGCCCACTGAGGGCAGCGGTGCTCCGAGGCCGGGGTAGGCGCCGGCGGGCACGGTCATGGGCTTGAGGAAGCTGTGCTTGGCGAGGATCCGGCCGATGCCGCTCGCGTCGGGCGCCAGGAAGCGCGCACCGGCCGGCCCCTTGGCGACGGCGCCGAAGCCCGGCCAGCCCTGGCCACCGCCCCAGAGCGCCGCGGCACGCCCGTCGAGCACCATCGCCGGCCCGTCGCCGGCGCGATCGAGATAGACCGCCTGAAAATCGCGGTCCTGATCGAGGCCGAGGCCGTCGAGCACGTAGCGGCTCAGGATGACCAACCCTGAGCCCCGAGCGCCGAACACCACGGACTTGCCGCGCAAGTCCTCCACGCGTCGATACGGGCTGTCGCCGCGCACCACGAACATGCCGGGCGTCGAGTACATCGCGGCGACGATTTTCAGATTGGTCGGCGGACGTCCGATGCCGTTGAACGCCTCGTGCGCGACCTCGCCCTGGACCAGCGCGATATCGACCTGGCCGGACTCGAGCAGCGGAACGTTCTCCGTGCTGCCCTTGGTGTTGCGCTGCTCGATCGCGAGCGTCGGCTCCGTCTCGTGCACGGTGTCGGCCACCGCGGCGCCGTAGACCGGAAAGCCGCCGCCCGGAGTCGCGGTGCCGAGCACCACCGTC
>DATEMW010000181.1:0-5289 GCA_035275385.1 Candidatus Methylomirabilota bacterium
GCGGCGCGCGGAGTGGGAGGCGTGGTACGCCGCCCACCAGAAGAAGCTGCTCTCGATTCCCGGCATCCACGCGAGCCAGCGCTTCGAGGCCATGCACCGCGCCGAGTCGCCGTTCGTGGCGCTGCACGAGGTCGACTCGCCGGACATCTTCACGAGCCCGAGCTATCGGGCCCAGGCGGGGCCGACCAACACCGGGGAGTGGCAGGCCAAGATGAACAACTGGCACCGCAATGTGTTCGATGGCCTGCCTCATACCCCCGAGGTCTCGAACGACTCGCGCTTGCTGGTGGTCGAGGCTCACGGCGGCGTAGCACTGCCGGGCGGCGTGAAGGTCGCGTGGATGACGGCCGTCGGGCTCGATCGCAGCGTGCCGCGGCGCGGGCTGGCGGTGGTGGAGGCCGCGGCCGCGCATCGGTTCGTCGGCACGCCCGGCGTGCGCGTGATGAAGCCGCTCGGTCCCCGTCTTACAACTTCCACGGAGAGCGCATGATCCGCACTCGCACGATCGCCATCGCCGCCGGCTTCGCCCTGCTCCTCGGAGTGCCCTCGGGGCACGGCGCCGGCGACATCGACCGCACCGCGGTCGACTTCAAGACGCCGTCGGACATCAAGTGGACCAGGAACGCCGCCGGCACGAACGAGTCGGTCGTGCTCTTCGGCGACCCGACCAAGCCGGGCCCGTACGTCATGCGCGTGAAGTGGCTCCCGGGCAACATGAGCCGGCCGCATTTCCATCCCAACGATCGCTTCTTCGCGGTGCTCTCGGGCACGTGGTGGATGGGCACGGGCGAGAAGTTCGACCCCGAGAGCACGGTGCCGGCGCCCGCGGGCAGCTACGTGATCCATTACGCCGGCAAGGTTCACTACGACGGCGCGAAGAACGAGGAGACGATCATCCAGGTCTGGGGCATGGGCCCCGCGACCTCGACGCCGGCCGAGAAG
This sequence comes from Candidatus Methylomirabilota bacterium, assembly GCA_035275385.1. GTDB lineage: Bacteria > Methylomirabilota > Methylomirabilia > Rokubacteriales > CSP1-6 > AR31. The sequence continues at coordinate 943 of DATEMW010000181.1, forward strand.
AAGTAGGTCGGAGCTCGGGCGCTACTTCGCGGGCACGGGCTCGGCGCGCCAGATCTTGCGCTCGCCCGTGTCGACCCTGAGCGCGACGACCGAGGCGCACATCAGGAACACGCAGGCCACCGCGAACGCCGCGCCGTAGCCGCCGGTCGCCTCGAACAGCGCGCCGGCCAGCGACGACCCGATCGCGGCGCCGGTCTGGTGCACCAGGAAGATCACGCCGAGCACCGGGCTCACCGAGAAGCGGCCCCAGATGTCCGCGGTGAGCGCGGAGGTCATCGAGCCCGTCCCGGCCATCGTGATGCCGCCCAGCACCGCGACCATGATGATCGCGGCCGGATTGTCGCGGATCAGGAAGAAGCCGGAGAAGATCAGCACCCGACCCGCGTAGATCGCGGCGAGAACCGGGCGGCGCCCGAACCGGTCGGAGAGCGTGCCCAGCATGACGGTGCAACCGATCGCCGAGCCGCCGAGCACGCCGAACGCCCACGAGGCGAACATCGGCGTGTAGCCGTGGTCGGTGAGCATCGGAATGCCGTGCGCTGAGAGCAGGCTCATCGAGAAGCCGCAGGTGAAGAACGAGCCCGCGAGCTGCCAGAACGCGAGCGTCTGCATGGCGGTGGTGGCCGCCACCCGCTCGCGCGATTCGGCGCGGGCTGTCTGGGCGTCGACCGGCACGCCGTCGGGCGTGAGCCCCATCTGCTCCGGCGACTCACGAATCACCCAGAGCGCGACGGGCAAGATCGCGACGAGGACCAGACCGGCGATCGCGATGTACGCGGTCCGCCAGCCGCCGGTGAGAATGAGCCAGGTCACCCCCGGCACCAGCAGGCTCATGCCGGTCATCGACGCGCTGCCGAGCAGCGAGAGCGCGGTGCCGCGTCGCTTGTTGAACCAGCGCGCGACCACGCCGGACGCCATCACCGGGCCGGTCACGGCGAGCCCGAGCGGCAGGATCACGCCGTAGACGATCGCGAACTCCCAGAAGTTCCTGACCTGCGCGGTCAGCACGAGCGATCCGACGAGCAGGATCGTCCCGACGGACGCGGTGAGCCGCGCGCCGAATCGATCGAGCGCCAGCCCCACGAGCGGACCGAACACACCGTAGAGGAAGAGGCTCACCGCGATCACGGCGGAGAAGCTCGCGCGGTCGAGGTTGAGATCGGCGACGATCGGCTTGAGGAACGGGCCTACCGCGTGGCGGATGCCGGTCGAGATGAACGTCATGAAGGAGAATCCGGCGACGACCCACCAGCCGTAGAACACCCGATCCGTCTTCATTGACATCACAAACTATACTCGCTTTGGTGTCGGCCGGCTCGATGATCCGCGGCGCGACGAACGATGGGCCTTACATGTTGATGCGGTGGTCAGGTCGGCCGCGATCAGATCCCGCGACTGGCCGCTCGATCCAGGGTCGTGACCGTCACTTGCTTCGCCGTCCAGCGCCGGCCTGCGCCGACGCCGCCCGTCGTGATCACGTCGTACCCCTGGATTCGGTAGTACCGATCGGGATCCAGGTAGTCGCGAGACTCGCCGCTGATCGAGCTCACCTCGATCTGCACCTTGCTCTCCCGAAAGACGAACCGATAGGAGGTGTTGGGCGCGAGCGTATAGGACATGAGGAGCTCGGCCGCCACGCCGCCGCTCACACGCTTTCGGCCCGTGTAGGTCACGGAAAGGCGCGTCGCGGATTCCGGGGTACGCGTTGGCGTCATGAGCGGGCCGAGGATGTCGGACAAGAGGACGTCCCCCGTGAAGGGCTCCCCGATCCTGAGCGTCGCGTTCTCCAGCCGCTTCTGCAGCGGATGCTGGGCTGTGCGCACCACCCCCGCGCGGAGCTCTTCGACCATGGGCTCGGCGCCGCCGACCGACACGAAGATGTCCTTGAGATGACCGTCTTCGTCGAGCAGCGCGTCGGCGATGTCCACGCCGTCGAACGCGATTCGCACACGTCGTACTCCGCTCACCACGGAGCCCATCGACGACATCCGGAACCGGTGACGCTCGCGCGTCGTCGTCACGCGCTCGGCGACCACGGTCTCGACGGACGTCTCGATCACGTAGCTCAGGACGGCGCCGTCCGGCCATCGAAACGAGAGCCACCGGAACTCCTCCGGAGCTCCGTGAATCGGCTCGGCGACCGGCTGCGACAGGGACGCCGTCGTGCAGGCGGCCGCGAGGCCGAGGCCGACGGTCAGGAGCACGCGCTGCAGGATCGAGCGATCGAGCGCCATGCGACTCCTCCGTCCGGGCCTGGTCGGCCGGCCCATTGTAGACTCGATCCCGGCGCCGGACCGCCACGGACCGGAACGCCCAAAGGAGATTCCTGACATGCTGATGCGACGGTTGGGGCGCACAGGACTGCGGGTCGCTGCGCTGTGCCTGGGCGGCAACACGTTCGGCTGGACGACGGACCAGAAGGCCTCGGAAGCGGTGCTCGACGCCTATGCCGAGGCCGGCGGCAACTTCATCGACACGGCGGACGTCTATTCGCGCTGGGTGCCCGGGCACAAGGGCGGCGAGTCCGAGGACGTCCTCGGCAAGTGGATGAAGGCGCGCGGCAACCGGCGCGCGGTGATCATCGCCACCAAGGTGATGGGCCCGATGGGACCGGGGCCGAACGACACGGGCCTCTCGCGCCAGCACATCGTCGAGGGCGTGGAGGACTCGCTGCGGCGCCTCCAGACCGACTTCATCGATCTCTACCAGGCCCACTGGGACGACCGCGACACGCCGCTCGAGGAAACCTTGCGCGCGTTCGACGATCTGGTGCGCCAGGGCAAGGTGCGCTACATCGGCGCCTCGAACTATCTCGCGTGGCGGCTCACGCGCGCGCTCTGGGAGAGCGACCGGCGCGCCTACGTCCGGTACGAGTCGATCCAGCCGAAGTACAACCTGGTGTTCCGCGACGAGTACGAGCGCGAGCTCGAGCCGCTCTGCCTCGATCAGTCGATCGGTGTCATCCCCTACTCCTCGCTCGGCAGCGGCTTCCTCTCGGGCAAGTATCGCCGCGGGCGCGAGCTGCCGAAGACCGCGCGCGCCGGCAACGTGGAGAAGCTCTACATGACCGACCGCGGATTCACCGTGCTGGAGGCGATGGAGAAGGTCGCCGCCGGCGCCGGAGCGACCCCGGCGCAGGTCGCGCTCTCCTGGCTCGCGCATCGCCCGGGCATCACGGCGCCGATCGCCAGCGCGACGTCGGTGGCACAGCTGAAGGAGCTGCTGGGCGGGATCGAGCTGAAGCTCGATCCTGAGGCCCGCGCCGCGCTCGACAGCGCGAGCGCCTGGAAGGAAAGCTAGGGGTCGATCCGGCATCCTCCCGCGATCTGCGGGAGGATGAACACTTCGCTGTCGGGACCGATCGGCTCGAGCAGCGTCTCTTGATAGATCTGGCCGTCGATCGCGACGGCCACACCTTCCTGCAGGTGGGGGCCGAGCTCGGGATGAAGCTCGGTGAGCCGGTCGAAGAGCTGCTTGACGGACGCCGCCGAGACGTTGAACTCGGCGACGCCCCCCGTCAGCTGCGCGAGGTTGCCGATCAAGACAACTCGCGCCATTCCACTCGCCTCAGCTCTTGGCCGCCTTCTCCTTGAGCGCCTTCAGCACCTTCGGCGGCGACATCGGAAGCTCGGTGAAGCGGATGCCGGTCGCCTGCTCCATCGCGTTGGCGATGGCGCCGAGCGGCGGCACGATCGGCGTCTCGCCGACGCCGCGCACGCCGTACGGGTGCTTGGGATTGGCGACCTCGACCAGGATCGCGTCGATCATCGGCACGTCCGAGGCCACGGGCATGCGGTAGTCGAGGAAGCCCGCGTTCTGCAGCTTGCCGTCGTCGCCGTAGATGTACTCCTCGTTCAGCGCCCAGCCGATGCCCTGCACGGCGCCGCCCTGGAACTGGCCCTCGACGTACGCGGGATGCAGCGCCTTGCCCGCGTCCTGGGCGACCGTGTAGCGCAGAATCGTCACGCGGCCGGTCTCCGGATCGACTTCCAGATCGACCAGGTGGGTCCCGAGGCTCGGGCCGGCGCCCTGGGCGTTGATGCGCCCATAGCCGCCGATCGGGCCGCCGAGCTTGCCGGCGATCTTCGCGAAGTCGGCGATGGTCATCGGCTTCACCTTCTCGGCGAGCGCGCCGAGCGGCCGGACCGCGCCGTCCTTGAACTCGACCTGATCCGGCTTGGCCTCCCAGAGCTTGCAAGCCCGCGCGCAGAGCTCGGTCTTGATCTGCTTGGCCGCCTCGACGATGGCCATCGAGCCCGAGAACGCCGAGCGGCTGCCGCCGGTGAGGAACGTGAACCCGAGCGAGCCGGTGTCACCGATGATCGGGCGCACCTTCTCGTAGGGGAT
>DATEMW010000182.1:0-13498 GCA_035275385.1 Candidatus Methylomirabilota bacterium
CGAGATCACGCGCGCGGTGCTCGCCGAGGGCAAGCACGTGCTCTGCGAGGCGCGCATGGCGATGAACGTCGCGGAGGCGCGCAGCATGCTCGAGGCCGCGCGGCGCGCGCCCGGGCTCGTCAAGCAGCTCGTGCCCGCGCCGAACACGCTCGAGGTCGATGCGACGCTCCAGAAGCTCCTGACGGACGGCTACGTGGGCGACGTGATCTCGGTCGCGATCCAGGCCAGCCAGGGGCGCTTCGTGGATGCCGAGGAGCCGCTGCACTGGCGGCAGGACGCCGTGCTGAGCGGTCTCAACGCGATGACGATGGGTATCTGGTACGAGGCGCTGATGCGCTGGCTCGGCCCGGCGCGTCGGGTCAGCGCGTTGACCAAGATCACGGTGCCGCGCCGCAAGGACGCGGCCGGCGTCTGGCAGGAGGTTCGCGTGCCCGACCACGTCGAGATCCTCGCGACCCTCGGCGGCGGCGCGGTCGCGCACATGCGCTTCAGCACCGTGACCGCGCTGGCGCCGCCGAGCGAGGTCTGGATCTTCGGGACCGAGGGGACCTTGCGGGTCGAATCCGACGCGAGGCGGCTCTCGGGCGGCCGGCGCGGCGACAAGGCGTTGAGCGAGATCCCGATCCCGGCAGAGCGCCGGATCGGCTGGCGCGTCGAGGAAGAGTTCGTCAACGCGATCCGCGGCACGGAGAAGGTCTCGCGCACGACGTTCGAGGACGGCGTGCGCTACATGGAGTTCACCGAGGCCGTGTGGAAGAGTGCTGCCGGCGGCCAGGCCGTCGAGGTCGCCGAGCTCTGACGAGCGGCTAGCGGTCGCGCGTCAGCACGCGGACCACCACGAGGACCACCGCGCCCACGAGCAGCGCCAGCCCTGCGAACAGCGCCGCGGCGGTCAGCGGGCTCATGGGCGCGTCGCGCAGCGGACCGCCGTGATCGGCGGCGGCCTGAGAAGCCGCGAAGAGCGTCACGAGCAGCGAGACGAAAGCGCCCAGCATCCTCTCGAGTCTACCGGTTGTCGTCAAGGACACCCACCATGCCCACCAAGGTCTTGATTGCCAGAAAGCTGAACGTCTCCGCGTCGAAGGCCTGGAGCGCGATCAGCCGGATCGAACGTGCCGGGTCGAAGGCGAGGGCGTCGGCGCGACCGGGTCAGCTCGCCCTTTCCGGTGTCGTCGTACGTCGGGACCGTCGAGGTCTTCGAGTCCTTCGATTCACTGGCGGTCGTCGTGTGGACGGTCGATTTCGACTCCACTCCCGAGAACAGCGCGCCGGTTCGGACGACTCTCGAAAAGGGCATCGGCGACGCGCTGCTCGGCATGAACGCCGACCTGGGCGGATAGCCGGCCGCCCCGCCGGGCGGGGACGCTACCCGCCGGTCTTCGCCGCGGCCTGAAGCTCGCGCACGTGCTCGGCCCAGTGGCGCGCCAGCACCTCGAGCCGCTGCCGCCCCGTGATCGTCTCGCCGTTCGTGCGGCGGAAGCACGGCTTGTCGAGCGCGGAGGAGCCGCGCGCCGCCTGAACGAGCCGCGCGTGGGCCTGCTTCAGCTGCGTCAGCAGCTCGTCGAAGCTCTCGTTGGCGTGAAGCCGCCGGCACACTTCGTTGATCGTGTCGGCGTCGGCCGGCAGCTGCCAGGGAGGCCCGCCGAGCGCCGCCGCCTGGATGCCCCACGCGGTCGCGTCGTGGAAATAGATGAAATGCATCAGGACGTCGCGTGCCTGCCAGCGGTCGACCTTCGCGGGGGTCGACCGGCCGGCGCCGTCGAAATAGCCGAGCGTCTCCTTGACGACGCGATCGAGCTCGGCCAGCAGCGCTTCGTTCGAGGGCGAGGTGCTCATCGGGCGGCTCCTTCAGCGATGCTTCTTGAGGAAGAGGTTGATGTCGTCGGGTGTGATCAGATCGGGCGCGACCCAGCCGTCCAGATCGTACTCGGCCAGGCACTGCTCGGCGAAGCCCCTGAACTCCCCAGCGCGGCCGCTGTCCTGCGCCATCTGCCAGGCGATCAGGCGCACGGTCTCCGGCGCGCCCGCGTAGTTGCGCTCGTAGAGCTCGTGGCGGCCGCCGAACTCGGTGCCGACCGAATCCCACAGGAGCTTCATCACCTTGATGCGCTCGACGGCGTCCGTGCCGTCCGAGCCGCGCAGATACTTGTCGAGGTACGGACGCAGCTCCGGGGTCTTGAAATCGACCGCGTGCGAGTTGAGATAGATGAGGCCGCTGGCCAGGATGCTCTCGACCAGCTCCTTGATCCTCGGGTAGGCGACCGGCGCGAAGACTCGATAGGCCTGAGCCGTCTCCGGATTCGGCAGCACGGTCGCGCCGGCCCACGGGACCGGGTTGCGCGCCATCGCGTCGGTCAGCCCCCAGAAGAGATTGCGCCAGGCGATCACCTCGCCGACCGAGGCCTGCACGTTCTTCGTCTCGGTCGAGCCGACCAGGTCGACCGCCTTCAGCATCAGCCCGGCGACGAAGTCGAGCTTCACGGCCAGACGCGTGCAGCCGTGGAACATGGCCCGGGAGAAGAAGCCCGAGCCCTGGAAGAACGTGTTCGACTTCTGCACGTTCTCGTAGACGAAGACGTTCTCCCACGGGACCAGGGCGTGATCGAGCACCAGGATCGCGTCGTTCTCGTCCATGCGGCTCGACAAGGGATAGTCGAACGGGCTCCCCATCACCTCGGCCGTCATCGTGTAGGACGGCCGGCAGATCAGCTTGACGCCCGGGGTGTTCATCGAGGCGATGAACACCGCGGCGAACTCCTTCGTCTTGATCGGGGTGGTCGAGGGATGCGCGATGAAGTTCGCGTGGGTCAGCGCCGAGCCGGTGGCCACGACCTTGGCGCCGCTGACGATCAACCCGGCGTCGGTCTCCTTCTCGACGTGCACGTACACGTCGGCAACCTCGTCGGGCGGCCGGTGGCGATCGACCGGCGGCTGCACCAGCGCGTGGTTCAAGAACAGCACACGCTCCTGTGCCGCGCGATACCAGCGGCGCGCGTTGTCCTGGTACGGCGCGTAGAAGTCGGCGTTGGCGCCGAGCGTGGCCAGGAACGCCGCCTTGTAGTCCGGCGAGCGCCCCATCCATCCGTAGCTCAGCCGCGACCACGCGGCGATCGCGTCGCGTGCGGCGACCAGATCGTCGGCGCTCGCCGGCGCGCGAAAGTAGCGGTGCGTGTAGCCGCCGGAGCCGGTGTCGGTCGGGCACGTCAATGTGGCGTGAGTGGCCGGGTCGTGGAGCGCGTCGTAGAGCCGCGCCAGCATCCGGGCCGGGTTGCGGAAGGCGGGGTGCGTCGTCACGTCGTCGACCCGTGCGCCGTAGATCCAGATCTCGCGGTCGTCGCGCAGGCTCTCGAGAAACTCCTTGCCCGTGAACGGCCGCGTCATAGCGCCGGGCGCACCTTGGTCGCGACGAGATCGAGCAGCTCGAGCATGCGCCCGAGATCGTCCCGGCGGAAGTCGACCATCAGGTGGGCCAGGCCGACCCGCTGGTACTCGCCGAACAGATCCGTGACCGCCTGCGCGCCCTGCCGGACCAGATCGTCGCTGAGCGTGAGCCGCAGCGACATCGTGAGCGACTGCCACGGCCGCCCGGCGGCGTCGGCTGCGGCGCGCAGGCGCGCGATGCGATCGCGCATCTCGGCCGGCGTCTTGCCCGACGCGTGCCAGCCGTCGCCGAGCTCGACGACCCGGCGAAACGCGCCGGCGCTGTCGCCGCCCACCCAGATCGGCGGATGCGGCTTCTGTACGGGCTTGGGCGCGAAGCCGACGTCGCTGAAGCGATAGAACTCGCCGTTGAACGTCGGGTTGTCCGACGTCCACAGCTCCTTGAAGACGCGCAGCATCTCGTCCCCTTGCTTGCCGCGCCGATCGAAGGGTGAGCCGAGGATCTCGATCTCTTGCTTCCACCAGCCCACGCCGACGCCACAGATCAACCGCCCGTTGGAGAGCGTGTCGATCGTGGTGAGCATCTTGGCCATCAGCACGGGATGGCGGTGACCGAGGACGAACACCGAGGCGCCGAGCCGCGCCTTCGTCGTGCACATTGCCGCGGCGGCGAGCAACGTGACGGGCTCGAGATACGGCTTCTCGGGCGGATGCGGAAACCGCCCGCCCGGATAGCCGGAGGATGTGTAGGGGAAGACGACGTGATCGCTGACCCAGAGCGAGGCCATGCTGTGCGCCTCGGCCTGGCGTGCAAACGTCATCAGCGCGTCGCGCGTGGCGACCGGGCCCTGCATCGGAAGCTGGCAGCCGATGTCCATGGTGGCTCCTTTCGGACTGCCGTGATCCTAGAGGCTCTCGGCCGCCGAGACAATCGGTGGTCTCCGATTTACCCCCGCTGTACGAGCTCGGCCGCCTGAACGATCGCCTTCAGCTTGGCCTCGGCGACTTGCGCCGACGCGACCGGGTTGTCGGCGAAGGTCGCGAAGCCGCAGTCGGGCGTGAGCAGCACGCGGTCCGCGCCGAAGAGCTTCACGGCGCGCCGGGCGCGCTCGGCGATCTCCTCGACGGGCTCGACGCGCTCGTGCTTCTGGTTCACGACGCCGACGCCGATCCGGACGTTTCGCGGCAGATCGGCGAGGACCTCCAGCTCTCCGGCGCGCGGCGTGCAGAGCTCGAGGAACAAGGTGCCGACCTCGAGCGAGGAGAGGATCGGGAGCAGCGGCCGATAGTCGCCGGCGAGCGCCGCGTCCTCGTTGCGCGTCCAGTTGCCGCGGCACACGTGCAGCGCCAGCCGCTCGCGGGGCAGTCCGGCCACGACCCGGCTGACCAGATCGCGCGCGAAGTCGAGCTCACGGCCGGCGTCGCCCTTCTCGCTGAGCGCCCCGCACATGAAGCTCCGCGTGTTCTTCGCGCCGGTGTAGACCACCTCGGCCAGCACGGGCTCGTCGAGCTGCACGAGCGAGACGCCGGCCGCGAGCAGGAAGTGGAGCTCCTCGCGGAGGACGCGCACCACGTCCACGGCCAGATGCTCGCGCGACCGATAGAAACGATCCGAGACGCACTCGAGCCACATCAGGCGCGTGAGCAGGTACGGGCCGGGCAGCGCGATCTTCACGGGCCTGTCCGTCAGCGCGCGCAGGAACGCGTGCTCGTGGCCCACCAGCGGCCGGCTCCGCCCGATCGGTCCGAAGAGCGCGGGGTGGCGCACCTCCGACGCGGGGACGTCGAGCGAGCGCATCTCCCGCTCGAACTTCTCGGGGTCGTCGACGAGCGGGAGCAGATCGGTGAGGGGAATCAGCTGGCAGTTGTCGAGCCGCCCGCCGACGAAGCTCGCGTAGTTGTCGCGCCGCTGCTCACCGTCGCTGACGACGTCGACGCCGGCCCGGAGCTGAGCGTCGACGGCCAGGCGCACGGCGTCGTCGCCGGTCGCCGCGAACTCGGCCTCGCCCAGTCGCCCTTCCAGGTGTTCGTGGATCGCCTGCAGCAACCAGCGCGGTCGCGGCCAGCTGCCGATACCCATCACCGAGAGCGGGCGGATCGCGTGCGCCGCGGCCGGTGGCGGCAGAACCGCCGGGATCGAAACGGCGACGGGCTGACGGGTGACGGGAGCGAGCGCCGCCGCGCTCACGCGCCGCGGCGGCTTGCGCCCGGCGAGCGTGCCCTTGCAGACGAGGAAGCTTCGCTCCTTGCCGCGCCGGACGAACGAGACGAGCTGGTTGCCGGTCATCCGGCACCACGCCGGGAAGTCTTCCTCGACCGAGATCTCGGTGGAGCGGAACTCGAGGAGCTGACCGCGCTCCAGCGGGTCCATGTGCTGACGGATCAGAAGGAGGAGCCCGTTGCCGCAGTCCAGATCTCCGCCGTCGAAGCTCGTGTCGGCGTCGAGCTGGTGGCGGTCAACGGGCTCCATCGTTCGTGCTCTTCCTCGCGGCGCCGTGACGCCGCGCTCAGTAGCTGACGCAGGGGCTGCCTTCGGACAGGAACTCGACGAGCTTGGCGCCGCCGACGATCGCCGCGCCGGCCACCAGGTTGTTCTCGTCGAGCTTGCGCTTCTTGAAGCACGGCGAGCAGACGTAGATGGTCCCGCCGGCCTTCGCGAAGTTGTCCATCAGCTCGCGCAGCGGCGCGAAGCCTTCCTCGCGGATGTCGTCGGCGTAGCCCTTCTGGGCGAGGCGGACGCCCTCGACACTCAGGAACACGAGCGTCTCCTTGCCCGAGCCGACCGCGGCGTTGGCGACGACGAAGCCGACGGTCGCCTTGTCCTGGTTGTCCTTCGCGTGGGTGAGGCTGACACAGAATCGGTTGGCCATGACTCAGTTCTCCTTTCGACGGATCTGGTACACGGGATGCTGCTCGGTGACCAAGGTATGTCCGGTCATGCGACACCAGGCCGGGATGTCCGCCCGCGCGCCCGGATCGCGCGCGGTGAGCTCGAGGAGCTGGCCCGGCCGCATCGACTCCATGCGCGCGCGCAGCTCGAGCACCAGGTCGCCGCAGCCGAGCTCGCCCGCATCCCACCGGGCATCGATCGCGCCTGGCGCCGGCGATCCGGGGCTCATGAGATCTCTCACTCTCCCTTGCGCTCGTAGATCTGCTCGATCGTTCGAGTGTCCAGCCGCGACGCCGGCGTGTCCTCGACGATCCGGCCGTCGCGCAGGGCCACGATGCGATCAGCGTACTCCCGGGCGAGGTGCACCTGGTGGAGACTCGCGACGACCGCCACGCCCGTCGAGACCGCCGAGCGGAGCGATTGGAGCACGGTCGCCGACGACTCCGGATCGAGGCTCGCCACCGGCTCGTCGGCCAGGATGACCTTCGCGTGCTGGGCAAGGGCGCGGGCGATCGCCACGCGCTGCTGCTGGCCGCCCGAGAGCTCGTCGGCGCGTGTGCCGGCGCGGTCGAGCAGCCCGACCGTGTCGAGGCAGCCGAGCGCCAGCTGCCGGTCGGCGCGTGTGAAGCACCTCGAGATCACGCGCCACGCCGGCACGTGCGCCAGGCGGCCGACCAGCACGTTCTCGAGCGCCGAGAGCCGGCGGATCAGGTTGAACTGCTGGAAGATCAGCGCGAGCTCGCGCCGCGCCAGGCGCAGCTCGCGCGGGCTCTGCCAGATGTCCCGGCCGGCGACGGTGACCGTGCCGCGGTCGGGCCGCGTGAGCCCGGTGAGGCAGCGGAAGAGCGTCGTCTTGCCGGCGCCGCTCGGGCCGAGCACCGCGACGAACTCGCCGGGGCGCACTGCGAACGACACGCCGTCGAGCGCCGTGACCGCCGGCCGATAGCTCTTGGTCAGCCCCTCGGTGCGGGCGACGAGGCCGTTGCCGTTGACCTCGGCGGCTATTCGAGCTTCCGTCGCAGCCATTCGCTCGTGTGGTCGATGACGGTGACTGTCACCAGGATCAGCAGAATGATCGTCAGCAGGCGCGGGAACAGCAGGAGGTCCATCGAGTTCTTCAGCTCCTGGCCGATCCCGCCGGCGCCGACGACGCCGAGCACGGTGGAGGCGCGCACGTTGAACTCCCACCAGAAGAGCCCGACCGAGACCATCGCGGGCGCGACGTCCGGGAGCAGCGCGTAGGCGATCACCTTCACGCGCGAGGCGCCGGTCGCCGCCGCGGCCTCGAGCGGGCCCGGCGGAATGTTCTCGATCGCCTCGGCCCAGAGCTTCGCGGTGCTGCCCCAGGTGTGGAACGCGATCCCGAGCACGCCCGCGAACGGCCCGAGCCCGACCGCGGCGACGAAGAGCAGCGCGAACACGAACGAGTCGACTCCGCGCAGTGCGTTCAGGAGCCAGCGGGCCGGATAGTAGAGCGCCATGCTCGGCGTCACGTTGCGCGCGGCCACGATGCACATGGGAAGGGCCAGGAGCGCCGCCGCCGTCGTGCCGATCGCCGCCATCGCGATCGTCTCGGCGGTTCTCAGCAGCAGGACCGGCAGCTCGTCGGTGGCCGGCGGCCACGCCTTCGCCGCCCATCCCGCCATCTTCGGCAGGCCGGTGAGGAGCCGGCCGGGATCGACCTTCGCGAGATGCCAGCTCGCTGAGTAAAAGGCGGCGAGCAGGATCAGGACGAGCGCGAAGCGCAGCCGGCGTCCCGACCACCACGCCACGAAGGGCTCGGGATACTCACCGGCCCGTCTCACCACCGTCGCCATCGACTCCTACTTCTTCTTGAGACGGCCGACCAGGACTCCGGCGTCCTCGATCATCCGATAGCTCTCGTGGGTCGCCGCGACGAAGCCGGTGTAGTGGTTCGGCAGGATCGTCTTGGCCTGCGCCTCGGTGATCCCGACGAGGATCTTCTGGATCCGGTCGGCGAGAGCCGGGTCGAAATCGCGCGGCACCGCGATCGCGTCGTTGGGCAGGGGCTCGGAGGTCCACACGACCTCGGTCGCGTTCTTCTCGAGCTTGCCGCCCTCGATCATCGCGTTGCGGTTCCGATCGAAGTCGGTCGCGCAGTCGACCTGGCCGCTGGCGACGCCGATCTCGTTCGCCGCGTGCGTGGCCCCGTCGGAGTAGTTGAACAGCTGCTTGGGATCGATGCCGCGCCGCTTGAACCACGAGGTCGGGATGAGCCAGCCCGAGGTCGAGCCGACGTCGGCGAACGAGACGCGCTTCCCCTTGGCGCCGTCGGGCCAGTTGGTCACCAGGCCCGGCTTGCACACGACGATCGCGTGGTAGATGGGCTTACCGTCGTACTTGGCCGTGGCGATCGCGCGAACGCCCGAGTCGTCATTGGCGAGCACGTAGCCCCACGGACCCATCCACGCGAGATCGACCTGCTTGTTGGCGAGCGCCACCGAGATGCCGGCCCAGTCGGTCGTGGCGGTGAGATCGAAATCGCGCCCGAGCTCCTTGGCCAGGTAGGCGAAGAAGGGCTCGTAGGCTTTCTTCGTCTCCGTCGGCGTGGGCTGCAGGGGGCCGACGCCGAAGCGCAGCTTGGCGCCCTGGGCATCGGCGGGGGTCGAAGACGCGCTCGCCGCGGCCAGCGCGAGCAGCGAAAGCCCGAGCACTATCCGTCCGGATCTCATGATCGCGATCTCTCCTCAAGTCTCGATTGACGCTGGGAGGCTCGAAATCCTCGCCCGCGACACCGCGAAGCCTATAGGTAAGCTGTCAATTTGCAAATAGGGATTCCCGATAGAACGGACGCGGCCGCATCGCCGACTTCGGCGATCAGACGCCCAGGTAGCGCGCCTTGACCGCGTCGTCGCGTCGGAGCTCGTCGGGGCGGCACTCGTGGACGATCCGGCCCTTGCTCATCAGATAGACGCGGTCGGCGATCCGCAGCGCGAACGGCAGGTTCTGCTCGATCAACAGGATGGAGGCGCCGTCTGCCTTGAGGCCGGCGAGCATCCGTCCGAGCTCGCGCACGAGGATCGGCGCCAAGCCCTCCGAGGGCTCGTCCATCAGGAGGATGTCGGGATTGCCGACCAGAGCGCGTCCGCAGGCGAGCATCTGCTGCTCGCCGCCCGAGAGCTTGTTGCCGCGGTTCGTCAGCCGCTCCCGCAGCCGTGGGAAGAGATCGAGGACGCGCGCCACGCTCCAGCCCGAGCCGCTGCCGGTGCGCTCGCCGATCTGCAGGTGCTCGCCCACCGCGAGCGAGGGGAAGATGCGGCGACCCTGCGGCACCAGCCCGACGCCCCGCCGGGCGATCTCGTGCGCAGGCAGACGGGTGATCTCCTCGCCCTTGAGCACGACGCGGCCTCGCCGCGGCGGCGTGAAGCCGACGATCGAGCGGATCAGCGTGGTCTTGCCGACGCCGTTGCGGCCGAGCACGGCGACGACCTCGCCCTGCGCGACGCGGAGCGAGACGCCCTGCAAGACGTAGCTCTCGCCATAGTTGGTGTGGACGTCGTCGACCTCAAGCATCGTCGCTCCCGAAATAGATCGCGGCCACGTTGGGGTCGCTCCGGATCGCGTCCTTCTCGCCCTCCGCGAGCACGCGGCCCTGGACGAGCACCGTCACGCGATCGACCAGGTCGAGCGCCACGTCCATGTCGTGCTCGATCAGCAAGATCGTCGTCTCGCGGGAGAATCGGCGGATCATCTGCGCGACCGAGGCGGTCTCGGCGGGCGAGAGCCCGGCCGTCGGCTCGTCGAGCAGCAGCACCTTCGGCGCGCCGGCGAGGGCCAGGATGAGCTCGACCTGCCGTTGCTCGCCGTACGAGAGCTGGCGGGTCACCTGGTGCGCGCGATCGGCGAGACTCCACTCGCTCAGAAGCGACTCGGCGCGCTCGCGAAGATGACCGTACGACGCGCGCCGTCGATGCAGGACGAACCGCGCCGGATCCAGTCCCTGGACGGCGAGCAGCACGCTGTCGAGCACGGTGAGCTTCGGAAACAAGGTCGAGATCTGGAACGTGCGCGCCAGGCCGAGTCGGGCGCGGCGATGAACCGGCAGCCGCGTCACGTCCCGTCCGAAGAGGCGAATCCGTCCGGCGGAGGGCCTGAAGATCCCGGTGATCAGGTTGAAGAGCGTGGTCTTGCCGGCGCCGTTGGGCCCGATGATGGCCAGCCGCTCGCCCGGCGCGACCGCGAGGCTCACGTCGGCCAGCGCCGTGAGCCCGCCGAACGTATGGGTGAGATTGTCGATCTCGAGCGCGGTCATGCGTCCCCGTGGCCCAGACGCCGCCCGACCAGGCCCACGAGCCCGGTCGGCGCGAACAGGGTGACCAGCACATAGATGACGCCGAGCACCAGCACCCAGCGCTCCATGTAGCCGCTGATGACGTTCTCCAACCCGACGATCACCGCGGCGCCGATCGCGGGGCCGAGCAGGGTGCCGGAGCCGCCGAGGATCACCATCAGGAGCGCCGAGGCCGAGAACAAGAGGCTCAGATAGCTCGGGCTCACGAAGCCGTTGAAGTAGACGAACAGGTTGCCGGCGAGCCCGGCGAAGAGCCCGGCCAGGACGAACGCGGCGTACTTGTAGCGCCACACGTCGTAGCCGAGCACCTCCATGCGCCGCTCGCTCTCGCGGATGCCGACCAGCGCCCGGCCGAACGGCGAGCTCACGATCAGCGCGAGCGCCGCCACCGCCAGCGCGAAGAAGGCCAGCACGAAGTAGTAGAACGGCACGCCGTCGGTCATCGGCCACGGCAGCGGCAGCCGCGGCCTCGGCACGCTCGGCAGTCCGTCGTCGCCGCCGGTCAGCGAGCGCCAGCCGAATGCGATACCCCAGAGCACCTGCCCGAGCGCCAGGGTGATCATCAGGAAATAGCTGCCGCGCGTACGGAGCGCGAAGAGCCCGAACAAGGCGCTGACGGCCGCGGCCACGGCGAGCCCCGCCGGAAAGTCGATCCAGACGTTGTTGCCGACGCGCAGCGCCAGGAGCCCGACCGTGTAGGCGGCGACACCGAAGTAGGCCGCGTGACCGAGCGACGGCAGCCCCGCGTATCCCAGCAAGAGGTCGAGGCTCATCGCGAAGATGCCGAAGATCAGCATCTTGGTGACGAGGCCCAGCTGATACGACGAGAGCACCACGGGCAGCGCGATCAGCACCGCGAGCGCCGCCGTTCCACTCGCGACGCGCGCGCTCACCGGGCGCCGAACAGTCCCGTCGGCCGGATGGCCAGGATGATCGCCATCGGCGCGAACACCGTGAACAGCGCCAGCTCGGGAAAAAGCGCCTTGCCGAAGTTGTCGAGCAAGCCCACGACGAGCCCGCCGACGAAGGCGCCCTTGAGGCTGCCGAGCCCGCCGATGATGACGACCACCAGGGCCATCTCGAGGATCTCGAAGTCGGCGCCGGGATAGACGCCGACGAACGGCCCGCCGATGATGCCGCCGAGCCCCGCGAGAAACGCGCCGAGCGCGAAGACGGCGGTCGAGAGCAGGCTCACGTTCACACCGGTGCCGCGCGCCATCTCGGCGTCGTCGACGCCCGCGCGGATCATCGCGCCGAGACGCGTGCCTTCCTGCAGCCACCAGAGGCCGAGACCGATGACCAGCCCGACGCCGATGACGAAGAGGCGATAGGTGGGGAACACGATGGTGCCGACCCGGATCGAGCGCTCGAAGATCTCGGGCTTGGCCAGGGTCTGCGGCGTGCCGCCCCAGATCCACAGCGAGAGGTCGGCGAAGATCAGCAGGAAGCCGAACGTGAGGAGCGCCTGCGGCAGCTCCTGCTCCGGGAAGCGGCGCAGGAAGAAGCGCTCCATCAGGACGCCGACCACGGTCACGGTCGCGGTCGCGGCGAGCGCGGCGAGCACGAAGCTGCCCGTCGCGTGCATCGCCGCCAGACCGACGTAGCCGCCCAGGATGTAGTAGGAGCCGTGCGCCAGGTTCAGCATGCGCATGAGGCCGTAGATCAGCGAGAGCCCGGCGGCCAGCAGGAACAGCAGCATGCCGAACGAGATCCCGTTGAGGGCCTGGGTGATCCAGAACGTCACGGTCAGCTCAGTCGCGCTTGAGCGCGGGCAGCACGTGCTCGCCGAAGAGCTGGATGTTCTTCGTGGCGAGCGCGTGCGGCATCGAGCCGAACTGGAAGAGCCCGACGAGTACGCCGACACCCAGCTCGCGCGTCTGGGCGCGGACCTCGCGGATCACGTAGTCCGGATCGCCCACGATCGACAGGCCTTCCTTCTGGCAGAGATCGAAGTCGAACTCGTAGAGCGGCAGGTCTTCGGCCTTCTCGACGCGCGCCGGCCGCGGCGGCGGCGACTGCCCCATCAGCGCCATCGAGCCGCGGTGATAGCTCAGGAGCTTCTGCCAGAAGTAGTCGAGATGCGGCTCGGCTTCCTGGCGTGCCTTCGCGTTCGTCTCGGCGACGTACACGTGGCGCACGAGATGGCAGTGCTCGGGGCCCGGCGTCCAGCCGTGCTTTCGCGCCAGCTCGCGATACCGATCGAAGGTCGCGCGCACGCGGCCGACCGAGCGGTACGCCGAGCCCGTCGGCACGCGGCGGCTCGCCGCGATCTCGAGCCCTTCGTCGCTGTCGGCCGGCAGGAGAATCGGCGGATGCGGCTGTTGCAGCGGCCGCGGCCAGATGCAGACGCGGTCGTAGCTGAAGTACTTACCGTGCCACGCGAACGGCTCGCGCTCCGTCCACGCCTTGACGACGAGATCCCACGCCTCGGTCATCCGCGGCCGCGCCTCGGCGAGCGGGATGCTGTAGGCGAGGAACTCCTGCGGCACGCCGCGTACGAACCCCGAGATCACCCGGCCACCGGACATCACGTCGAGCATCGCGACTTCCTCGGCCAGCCGCACCGGGTTGGCGTGAAGGGCCGGCAGGTTGCCGAAGATGCCGATCTTGATGTGCTTCGTCCGCTGGGTGAGCACGGCGGCGATCAGGTTCGGCGAGGGCATGAGCCCGTAGGGTTTGGCGTGGTGCTCGTTGATGCAGATCGCGTCGAAGCCGCAGGCCTCGTAGAGCTCCATCTGCCGGAAATGCTCGTCGTAGACCTGGCGCCCGAGCGCCGGATCGTAGAGGCGGTTCGAGTCGGGATAGTACGACGGCTCCGCCAGGTGCGGCCACGGCATCAGATCGAATGCGTAGACCTGCATGCTCATCTCCCTGCCATCGACCGGATTCGCCAGGCCGGCATGATCTCATGCCCG
>DATEMW010000183.1:0-6272 GCA_035275385.1 Candidatus Methylomirabilota bacterium
ACCCGGATCGGGAGCGAGTGAGGCGAAGGTTGGAGGCAGGCCGAATCTGGGAGCCCGGCACCGAATGGAACGCGGTGCGGGCGCTCCTGGCTCACGAAGCTGCAACCGAGATGGGACGCGACCGGGCGACGGCCGCTGAGCCGCTCACCGACCTCTCCGAAGTCCAGGCAGCGATCGAAATGACGCGCCAGGCCCGCCTGGCCCTCGCGACGGCGGGCTCGCTACCGCTGGAGGCCCTCCCCGACATCCGGCCGATCCTCGCGCGCAGTCGCGCCGAGGGAAGCGTGCTGGACGGCCCGGAGATGATTCAGCTCGTTCCGGTCCTCGACACGAGTCCCAAGCTTCGCGCCTACGGCCGCGGCGTGCGCGAAGCGAGCCCGAACGTGGCGACGATCACCGACGCGCTGCCCCGCTTCGCCGAGCTCGCCGACCGCCTGCGCCGCGCGCTCGACGCGACCGGTGCTCTGACCGACGACGCGAGCCCGACGCTCAAGCGCCTTCGCCGCGAGATCCGCGACCGGCGCCGCCAGCTCGCTGCCGAGCTCGAGCGCGCGTTCCAGGGAGGCGACGCCGACCGGCTGTTCACCGATCGCTACGTCACCTTGCGACACGGCCGCTACGTGCTGCCCGTCCGGAGCGAAGCCAGGGGCCGCGTGCGCGGGATCGTTCACGATCGCTCGCAGAGTGGCCAGACGCTCTTCATCGAGCCCGAGCACGTCGTCGACGCGAACAACGACCTCGTGCAGGCCACGCGCGAAGAGGAGCACGAGACCGCGCGGATCCTGGCCGAGCTGACCGCCGCGGTCCGCGCCCGCCTCGACGATCTGGACGGTTTCGTGGCCACGATCGGCGAGCTCGACTGGATCTTCGCGCGAGCGCAAGCCGCCGAGCGCATGGGCGCCACGGCGCCGGCCATCGACGCCGGACGGACCGTCGCGCTGCGCGCCGCGCGCCACCCGCTTCTCCTCGCCCAGAGCTGGAAGGACCCGAGCCGCGCCGTCGTGCCGATGGACATCGAGCTCGGCCCCGAGCGCCCGCTGCTGGTCATCACCGGACCGAACGCCGGCGGCAAGACGATCGCGCTCAAGACGCTCGCCGTGCAGGCGCTGATGGCGCAGGTCGGTTGCCACGTCCCGGCCGACGAGGGCTCGCGCCTGCCCGTGTTCGACGACGTGTTCGCGATCATCGGCGACGACCAGTCAGTGGCCGAGAACCTGTCGACGTTCTCGGCGTTCGTCAAACAAGCACGCGAGATCCTCGAGGCGGCCGACGAGCGCTCGCTCGTCTTGCTCGACGAGCTCGGCGCCGGCACCGATCCCGACGAGGGCGCGGCCCTGGCCCAGGCGATCCTCGAAGAGCTGGCCGAGCGCGGCACGCTCGTGATCGCGACGACGCACCTGGAGCCTCTCAAGGCCTTCGCGTCCACTCACCCCCGCGCGCGCAACGCGTCGGTCGAGTTCGACACGGCGACCCTCGCGCCCACGTTCCGTCTGCGCTACGACCAGCCCGGGCAGAGCTACGCGCTGACGATCGCCGCACGGCTGGGCCTCGGCGCCGACCTGATCGCGCGGGCGAACGCGCATCGCTCCGAGCACGCGGCCCGGCTGGCCGATCTGCTGGCGACGCTCGACGCCAACGCCCGCACCGAGGCGGAACGGGCCCGCGAGATCGAGCGCCTGCGCGCCGAAGCGGCCGCTCAGCTGGCGAAGGCTCGCCAGACCGAGGCGCAGGCCGCGAGTCGTGCCCAGGCGGTCGTCGCCCGTGCGCGCGCCGAGGCGACGGCACTTGTCAGCGAGATCCGCCGGGCGCTGACCGCCGAGTGGGACAAGCTCAAGCGCACCGACCGATCACGCCGGTCGGTCGACGAGAGCCGGCGCCGCGTACGCGAGGTCGCGAGCCGGATGGAGGCCCTCGTTCCCGAGGCGCCTGCGGAGTTGCCGGTCTCGCTGGCCCCCGGCGCCACCGTCGCGGCCGAGCACCTCGGCATCCGCGGCGAATTGGTCGAGATCGCCGGAGGCTCGGCAACAGTTCGATCGGGCTCGGTCACCGTCCGCGTGCCGCTCTCGGTGCTGCGGCCCGCTCCTACGCAAACCGTAGCGACTGGACGGGGCGAGGGTACCCGCACGGGGTCCGGGGCGAGCGGGGTTCCGAAGCCCCGCGACCCCGTGCGAGTACCCTCGTCCCGTTCGGTCGCCGCCGAGATTTTGCTGTTAGGACAGACGACCGACGAGGCGCGCGACCGGGTCGAGAAATATCTCGATGATGCCTTCCTCGCGGGCCTGGCGAGCGTACGATTAGTGCATGGCAAGGGCAGTGGCGCCCTTCGCAAGACCGTCCGCGATCTTCTGGCCGGCCATCCGCTGGTCGAGTCGTTCCGCGACGGCGAGCCCAACGAGGGCGGAACGGGCGCGACCGTGGCCGCGCTGAAGGTCGGTTGATGCAGTACCCACAGGCGGTGCTCGACGACATCCGGGCCGCCGTCGACATCGTCGATCTCGTCGGGCGGTTCGTGAACCTCCGCAAGGCCGGCTCGCACTGGAAGGGCCTCTGCCCCTTCCACGCAGAGAAAACACCGTCATTCACCGTCAACCCCCAGAAAAACATCTTCCACTGCTTCGGGTGCGGCGTTGGCGGCGACGCGTTCGGCTTCGTCATGCGCCAGGATCGCCTGTCGTTCCCCGAAGCCGTCCGCGCGCTCGCCAAGAGCGCCGGGGTCGCGCTGCCCGACGAGCACGGGGCGAAGAGCGGCGACTCGGGCCGCGAGGAGCTCCTGCGCGTGATGGAGCTCGCCGGACGCTTCTACGTCGACACCCTGTGGAAGCCGGCCGGCGAGCGGGCGCGCGCCTATCTCGACCAGCGGGGGATCGACGCGGGGATCGCGCGACATTTCGGCCTGGGCTACGCGCCGGAGGGCTGGGATTCGCTGCTGACCTTCATGAAGGCCGAGAAGGTTCCGGACGAGGCCCTGATCGCGGCAGGCCTGGCGGTCGCGCGCGACAATCGCCCCGGCGCGTACGACCGCTTCCGGGGGCGCTTGCTGTTTCCGATCCGCGATCTGCAGGGGCGCACCGTCGCCTTCGGGGGCCGCGGCTTCGGCGACGAGCAGCCCAAGTACCTGAACTCGCCGGAGACGCCGCTCTACACCAAGGGCAACCTGCTCTACGCCGCGGACCTGGCGCGTACGACGATCCAGTCGCAGAACCGCGCGCTGCTGGTCGAGGGCTACGTCGACTGCATCATGGCCCACCAGCACGGGTTCACCGGGACGGTGGCCGCGCTCGGCACGGCGTTCACGCCGGCCCAGCTGGCGCTGCTCCGGCGCTACTGCGACGAGGTCATCACCTTCTTCGACGCCGACGCGGCCGGGCAGAAGGCCGCGGCGCGGGCCGAAGAGCTCCTGGAGCCCACGGGCCGCGGCATGGCCTGGGCGGTGAACCGCTCCGGCGCCTTCGAGGGGGCCGGCACCCTGCGCGTCAAGGTCGCGTTGCTCCCCGCCGGCCACGATCCCGACACGTTCTTACGAACGGTCGGCAGCGAGGCCTTCTCGGAGCGCATCACCGCGGCCCGGAGCATCCTGGCCTACGCGCTCGATCGCGCGCTCGCCGACCCTGACGGGGCGTCCGGGCCGCGGGCCCGCACCACCGCGTTTGCCCGGGTCGCCCTGATGCTGGCGAAAGTGGCCGACGGGGACGAGGCTGCCGCGCTGTCGCGCGAGGCCGCCGCCAGGCTGGGCGTCGACCCGACGCAGCTCTGGATCGAGGCCCAGCGCCTTCAGACCTCGCTCAGGACGCCGCCGGCCCAATCTCAGCCGACCCCGCCGGCCTCGATCCCGCCCGTCGAGCGCGACCTGGTCGCGCTCCTGCTGTACTCGGGCGAGGCGCGGACAGAGCTCCTGGGCCCGCTCGCCGGCTCGGATGAGCCGAGCCACGCCTCGCTCCGGGCCATCGTCGATGCGCTCAGGCAGCGGCCTGACGCCACGCCCGAGAGCCTGATGACCGACCTCCCGACCGATGAGGCACGATCGGTCTTGTCCTCGCTACTCGTCGAAGATCGCGAAAGTATTGACGCTCGGGTTAGCATCGGACAGTTCCAGCGACGGCTCGAACGCAGCCAGCGGCTGCGGCGGGCCCGGGAGGTCAGCCAGGCGATCGCCGAGACTCAGGCAAAGACCGGAGTCGCAACACCGGTGCACGCCGAACTCATGACTCTGCACAAGGAAAGTGCCGTCGTGTACGAGATCACGGGTGGTGTCGCCCAGTCGTTAGAACATGGGACGTCGACGTCCACAAGGAGCTCAGACGAATGAGCGAAGAGCCAAAGCTGGAGGAGCTCGACCGGCTGATCTCGATGGGGAAGCAAAAAGGCTTCCTCACCTACGACGAAGTGAATGACGCCCTTCCGTCCGACCTCGTCTCCCTCGACCAGCTCGACGACATCATGATGATGTTCGGCGCGATGGACATCGAGGTGGTCGACTCGGCGAAGGCCGGCCGGCTCCCCTCCGAGGTCCGCGAGCGGAAGGCACAGCAAGAGCCCGAAGAGAACGACGACGACGGGCCGCCCGAGCCGATCGATCTGACGCCGGGCCCGGTCGGGCGCACGGAGGATCCGGTTCGGCTCTACCTTCGCGAGATGGGCCGCGTCGCGCTGCTCACCCGCGAGGGTGAGATCGCGCTGGCCAAGCGCATCGAGGAAGGCAAGAACCAGGTCACGTCCGCGATCCTCAGTACGAACCTCGCCGTCGAGCGCTTCCGCGAGCTGCGCGAGCAGCTGCGCCGCCACGACATCTCGGTGAAGGAAGTCGTCGACGTCAACGAAGAGGAGTTCACCGAGGAGAAGGAAGCCGAGCTCACCCGCGTGGTGATCGCGGCGTTCGCGATGGTCGACCGGCTCCTGCGTGAGCGCGACCAGCTGCTCAGCCAGGCCAGGAAGGTCAAAACCAAGTCGTCCGCCCGCCGTAAGCCGAAGAAGGGCGCCAAGGATCCGGCGTGGAAGCGTCTGGAGTCGCAGGCGCAGCTGCGCCAGACGCGCGTGCTCGAGAAGCTGCGCGCGCTCAACATCGGCAACCAGATCATCGACCGTGAGGATTCCGAGCTCGGCCGCCGCGGCCTGGTGCAGCGCCTGCGCGACCTGCTGGACGACATCGAGCGCGCCGAGCGCGTGATTCGCCTCTGGACCAACGGCCGGCGCCCGTCGACCGATGAGGTGCAGAACCTCATCTACGTCTCCTTCCGGGATCCGGCCGCCAACGGCGCGGCCACCGCCGGCGGCGTCGGCGATCTGCATCTCAAGGCCGCCAAGAAATTCCCGTCGCCCAAGCAGCAGCAAGTGTGGGTCGCCCAGCAGGAGATCAAGGTCGCCGAGGGGCGCGCCAACGCCAAGGCCGACGAGATCAAGCGCGTGATGGCCATCATCAAGGCCGGCCAGGTCAAAGCGGCCCAGGCCAAGAAGGAGATGGTCGAAGCCAACCTGCGACTGGTCATCTCGATCGCGAAGAAGTACACGAACCGCGGTCTGCAGTTCCTCGACCTGATCCAGGAAGGCAATATCGGCCTGATGAAGGCCGTCGACAAGTTCGAGTACCGCCGCGGCTACAAGTTCTCGACGTACGCGACCTGGTGGATCCGCCAGGCGATCACCCGCGCGATCGCCGACCAGGCCCGCACCATCCGCATCCCCGTGCACATGATCGAGACCATCAACAAGCTCATCCGGACCTCCCGCCAGCTCGTCCAGGAGCTCGGCCGCGAGCCCACCCCGGAAGAGATTGCGACCAAGATGGACGTGCCGGTCGACAAGGTCCGCAAGGTCCTCAAGATCGCCCAGGAGCCGATCTCCCTCGAGACGCCGATTGGCGAGGAAGAAGACAGCCATCTGGGCGATTTCATCGAGGACAAGCAGGTCGTGTCGCCCGTCGAGTCGATCATCGGCCTGTCCTTGCGCGAGCAGACCAACAAGGTCCTCAATACGCTCACGCCGCGCGAGGAGAAGGTGCTGCGGCTGCGCTTCGGCCTCTCGGACGGCTGTGAGCACACGCTCGAGGAAGTCGGCCAGGACTTCGCGGTCACGCGCGAGCGCATACGCCAGATCGAGGCGAAGGCGCTGCGCAAGCTGCGGCATCCGTCGCGCTCCAAGAAGCTTCGGAGCTTCCTGGAGTCGTGACGCAGGCGCGATGACTCAGCGGGCCCATAGCTCAATGGCAGAGCAGCCGGCTCATAACCGGTTAGGTCTTGGTTCGAGTCCAGGTGGGCCCACTATTGTAGCGGGGACCT
>DATEMW010000184.1:0-2564 GCA_035275385.1 Candidatus Methylomirabilota bacterium
GTGCCGATGACCGACTCGGGCTTCTTGAGGTCGCCGTACTTCTCGACGACTTCCTTGGCGACGATGGCGACCGCGTGCGGGTTGGAGATCATGTCGAGGAACCAGACGAACGGCTCCTTCAACGTGAACTTCACCGTGTACTTGTCGGTCGCCTCGACCTTGTCGACCGCCTTGAGCATGTACGCGTTGGCGTTGCCCTTCACGGTCAGGAAGTGGTTCACGCTGAACACGACGTCGTCGGCCGTCAGCTCGCGCCCGTTGACCGGCGGCTTGTTGTGCCACTTCACGCCGCGGCGGAGCTTGAAGACGTACGTCGTCTCGTTCGGCTGCGTCCACGACTCGGCCAGGTCGCCCTCGACCGGAAACGTTCCGGGCACGACGCTCGGCCCGGCCTTGTGCTTCAAGAGCCGGCTGTGCGTGAAGCTGAGCGCGATATGCGTTTTGTAGGAGATCGTCTGGAACGGGTCGAAGTGCGGTGGATCCCAGGTTCGGATCGCGAGGGTTCCGCCGCGCTTGGGCGTCTGGGCCCGAGCGACCGCCGGGGCCATGGACGCGCCGGCGAGGGCCGCGCCGCCCAGCTTGAGCAGATGTCGTCGGCTGAGATTCATGGATGTCTCCGCGACCTCACGCGCCGGCAGCGATGACCCCGAGCGCCTGGTCGAATATGTCCAGCGTTTCGTCGACGTCTTTGTCGGTGTGGGCAAGCGACACGTAGATCTTGTTCACGGCCTTGACGACCTTGCGGCGGACCAGCTCCTGGTTGAAGGCCTTGATGCGGTCGCGATCCGCGGTCAGGGTCGCGCGATAGTCCACGACTTCACGGTCGGTAAAAAATATGTCGAACACCGGCGGCTCGCCGCTGACCTGCGCGGGCACGCCGTGCTTGCGCGCGGCGGCGGCCAGGCCTTCGCGAAGGCGGGTACCGGTCTCGAACAGGCGCTGGTACATGCCGGGCTTGCGCAGCTCGGCGAGCGTCGCCAGGCCCGCCGCGCAGGCGATCGCGTTGCCGTTGAACGTACCGGCCTGCCAGACGTAGTCCGGCGTGCCCTCGAGTGCCGCGTCGAAGTGCCGCATGATCTCCTTGGGCCCGGCGATGCACGCCAGTGGAAATCCGCCGGCCACGACCTTGCCGTACGCGGCGAGGTCGGGGACCACGCCGTAGTATTCCTGGGCGCCGCCGTAGGCGAAGCGGAACCCGGTCACGATCTCGTCGAAGATCAGCGGCACGCCGTAGCGCTTGGTCGCGGCGCGCAGGCCGGCCAGAAACCCCGGCGCGGGAACGATCGTGCGCTGATAGGGCTCGATCAGGACCGCGGCGAGCTCGCCGTGATGCGCCGCGATCAGCGCCTCGGCCGTCGCCAGATCGTTGTACGGGGCGATCAGTACCTCGGCCTCGATCGCGTGGGGCACGCCGGCCGAATCCATCATCGGCGCGGGAAACGCCTTGGGCGAGCGCGGCACGACGCTCATCAGCGCGTAGTCGTGCGTGCCGTGGAAGCCGCCCTCGAACTTCATGATCTTGTCGCGCTTGCGGTAGGCGCGGGCGACACGGAGCGCGAAGAACGTCGCCTCCGACCCGCTCGAGGTGTACCGCACCTGCTCGGCGCACGGGACCGCCTTGACGATCTCTTCGGCGAGCTGGATCGCGGGCTCGTTCAGCAGGAAGTACGACGTGCCGCGCGCCATCTGGCGCTCGACGGCCTCGACGACGGCGGGATGCGCATGGCCGAGCAGCATCGGGCCAGAGCCCAGCAGGTAGTCGAGATACCGCCGCCCCGCCATGTCGTAGAGGTAGCCGCCCTTGCCTTCCTTGACGACGAACTCGAGCCCGGGTCCGCTGCGATGGCTGCCCAGAATACCTCCGGGAAGGACCTGACCGGCTCGGCGCAGAAGGTCGTCGTGGTCGCTCATCGATGAGCCTCCGTCAAATGTTCGGTGATCATACGCGAGAACCCTCACCGGTCAAGAGAACTCCCGCACCCGCGAATTTCCCACGTTTGAGCTGGCTCAGCGCCCGGTTGGCCTCCTCGAGTGGAAACGTCGTCGTCGCGGTTCGGATCGGAATGCGAGCGGCTTCCGCGAGGAGCTCCTCGCCGTCGGCGCGGGTGTTCGCGGTGACGCTGCGGACCGTGCGCTCGTAGAAGAGATCGCGCGCGTAGTCGAGCGGCGGCACCGGCGACATGTAGATGCCGGCCAGCGCCAGGGTGCCGCCCCGCGCGAGGCTTTGGAGCGCGACCGGCACCAGCTCGCCGGCCGGCGCGAACAGGATCGCGCCGTT
This sequence comes from Candidatus Methylomirabilota bacterium, assembly GCA_035275385.1. Lineage (GTDB taxonomy): Bacteria > Methylomirabilota > Methylomirabilia > Rokubacteriales > CSP1-6 > AR31. Next base: position 2,279 of record DATEMW010000184.1, read on the forward strand.
CATCCTGGCGGGCATCGCGTCGCCGATGCCGCCGACCCACGCCGCGCCGAGCCGCCGGGCGAGCTCCCGGTGCGACTCCTCGCGCGTGCGGACGAAGACCTCGATGCCGCGGGCGCGCGCGACCTGCACCGTCACGTGAGCGGACGCGCCGAAGCCGTAGACGCCGAGCCGGCCGCCCGGCTTCACCTCGGCGAGCTTGAGCGCGCGATAGCCGATGATGCCGGCGCAGAGGAGCGGCGCCGCCTCGGCGTCGCCGAACACGGGCGGGATCGCGTACGCGAAGCGC
>DATEMW010000185.1:0-4870 GCA_035275385.1 Candidatus Methylomirabilota bacterium
CACGTGGTGATCATGCTCGGCACCAACGATCTGCGGAACCGCCCCGGCAAGGCCGAAGAAGAAGTGACCGCGCCGCAGATGATCGCCGGGCTCAAGCAGTTCGCGGTGCGAGGTCAGTCGCGCGGAATCAAGGTGATCGGCTGCACGCTCACGCCGTTCGAGAACGAGACGTTCTTGCCGGGCGCCTGGAATCCGCGGCGCGAGGCCGTGCGCCAGGCCGTCAACGACTGGCTGCGCAAGGTCGAGGGCTTCGACGCGATCGTCGATTTCGACCGGGCGCTCCGCGACCCGGCGCATCCGACGCGGATGCTGCCGATCTACGACTGCGGCGACCACCTACACCCGAGCGATCTCGGCTATCGCGCGATGGGCGACGCGATCGACCTCCCTCTGTTCGAGTGACACGGTGTGGCCCAAGAGGTCTTCTGGTGGCTTCGGCCGCCGGGCTCGTGCTGGCGGTGACGCCGCCGCTCGAAGCGCAAATTGCGCCCAGCGCGGCCGAGGTGGCCCGCTACACCGGGCTGCACGCCGCGGCCCACCGGGGTGACCTAGCCGCGCTCGAGAAGCTCATCTCCGCGCGCGCCGCCCTCGACACCCGCGACGGGAACGGCCGCACGCCGCTGCACGTCGCGACCTTCGCTCGCCAGCGCGCCGCCATCCGCGTGCTCGCGAAGGGTGGCGCGGCGCTCGACCTGCTGGAGAACGACCGCTACGATGCGGTGACCATTGCCGCCGTGGCCGGCGACGAGGAAACCCTGAGTGTCCTGCTATCGCTCGGAGCGAGCGCCAGGCAGGTCACGAGCCGCTACGACGGCACCGCGCTCATCGCCGCGGCGCACCTCGGCCATGCGGGCGTGGTCAAGCAGCTCATCGCGGCTGGGGCGCCGCTGGACCACGTGAACAATCTCCACTGGACGGCGGTGATCGAGTCGATCGTGCTCGGGGATGGTGGACCGCGCCACGTCGCAACCTTACGGGCACTCGTCGACGCCGGAGCGTCCACCCGGCTCGCGGACCGGCAAGGCGTCACGCCGCTGGAGCTGGCTCAGGCCCGCGGGTATAGAGAGATGGTCGAGATACTCGAGAAGGCGCGCGCGCGCCGCTGAGCCCACCGTGCTCGACCGCTCGACTGCGGAGCTACCCGCGCGAGGGAAGGGCCGCCGCGAAGCTGCCGCTGATCAACGTCTCGCCCTTCTGGTTGACGGCCTCGAGCTCGCCTTCGACGAGCTTGTCGGCGCCCTGCTGGAGCTTCTTCGTCACGCGTCCCCGGCAAATCACGGTGTCGCCCGGCCAGGCGCGCGTGGCGAAGCGCACCTTGTAGCGCCGCACGTTGGGCCGTCCCGCGAACGCCGTGATCACGCGGCTCAGGATGCTCGCGTTCAGCATGCCCATCGCGAATACCGTGGGATTGCCGGAGGCCTCGGCGAACGTCTGATCGTGGTGGATCGGGTTGAAGTCGCCGGACGCGCCGGCGTACTTCACGAAGTCGGTCCGCGTCAGCTTCTCCACCCGGATCTCCGGCAGCGCGTCGCCTTCCTTGACGTCCTCCCAGTAGCGCTTGTCAGCCATCGTGTCCTCCTCAGTCCTTCACGACCTGGCCGGTCTCGATGCTGACCGAGCGCGCCCGGGCCACGAGCGTGCCCTGCTGATTGCGGTACTCCGTCTCGGTCACGGCGAAGTTCATGCTGCCGCCGCGCTTGCCGGGCTTCTCGAACACGTCGACCACCGTGCTCACGGCGGTGAGCACGTCGCCGGCGTGGATCGGCGCCAGGAACTCGTACTCCTGCTCGCCGTGCAGGACGCGTTTGAGGTCCATCGGCAGGTGGGGCCGTCCGCTCCCGTCGTCCCAGTGGCTGGCCGTCTGCAAGAACGTCACGGGCGGCATGATCCCGCCGGCCTCGCGCTTGGCGTACGCCTCGTCGAAGTAGAGGGGATCGTCGTCCTTGATGGCGCGCGCGAACTCGCGGATCTTGCCGCGCTCGACGTGCATCGTCACGGGCTCGCCCTTCTGGCCGATGAAGCTCTTGTCGATCGGCATGGCCTCTCCTGTCTCTCCCCGGGATCGCGAACCGGCACCGATGATACCCGAATCGGCAGCGGCGCCCGGAACGAGCTATCCTCTGGGGCGAGCGGCAATCGAGCGAGAAAGGGACCGACATGATCACCAAGTTCGACAGCCTCTACGCCGGCCACGTGGACATGGACGATATCGGCTACGGCGGGACCGCCGTGAACAGCCGCGTGTTCTCGAACGACCACCTCGTCACGACGTTGAGCAAGGCGCGCAATCTGGCGCGGCTGCTCGACCGGTGCGGGTACGACACGTTCTGGCTTGCCGAGCATCACTTCCAGCGCGAGGGCTACGAGTGCATCCCGAACGTGCTGATGATGGCGCTCGACCTCGCGCACCAGACCCAGCGGCTCAAGATGGGCTGCGGGTTCAACATCGCCCCGATGTGGCACCCGCTGCGCCTCGCCGAGGACTTCGCGATGGCCGACGCGCTCACCGGCGGCCGCGTGCGCTTCGGCGTCGGACGCGGCTACCACACGCGCGAGGTCGACACGTTCGGCGCGCCGCTGCTCGATCAGGCCGCCAACCGCGAGCTCTTCGAGGAGCAGGTCGAGATCATCTTCAAGGCGTTCGACAACGCCGCGTTCTCGCACGAGGGCAAGCACTACACGATTCCCGCGCGCGTGCCCTATCGCGGCTACGACCTGAAAGACCTGACGCTCGTGCCGCGGCCCGTGCACCCCGTCGAGTGCTGGCAGCCCATCCAGAGCGCGACGCCGCGCGGCCTCGACTTCATGGCCAAGCACGGCATCAAGGGGCTCATCGGCGGCGGCGTCGCCGAGGGCGGCGCGATGCGCGGCGTGATCGAGGCCTATCGCGACGCCAATCGCCGGGCCGGGCGCGAGACCGAGCTGGGCGAGGGGCTCTGCATCGGCTTTCATTTCCAGCTCGCGGCGACGAAGGAAGAGGCCGTCAAGGCCGCCGCGGGCTACTTCGAAGAGAACCTCAAGATGTTCGGCCCGCTGCGCCTGGTCCGCTCGCTCTCAGAGGAGCAGATCGACGCGATGGCCGATCCCAAAAAGGCGCCCTACGCCGGGCTACCGACCATCGAGGAGGCGGCGGCGCGCGGCGCCTATCTCTGCGGGCCGCCGGCGCAGATCATCGACACGTTGATGCGGCTGGAGAAGGACTACCCGGGGCTCGATCGCGTATCGGTCAGCCATCCGATGGGCGCGTCGGAGTCGATGATGCTCGAGCAGCTCGAGTGGTTCGCCGCCGACGTCATGCCGGCGTTCACGCGCCGGTCTCGCTGACGCATGCGCGATCCTCGGGCGCTCATCAGTACCGTCGAGCTCGCGGGCCTCATGGGGCAGCCGGGCCTTCGCGTCTACGATTGCACGACCTATCTCGAGCCGCCGCCGCCGGGCAACGACGATCCGTACGTCGCCGTGCCTGGGCGTCGGACCTTCGCGGAGGCGCATATCCCCGGCGCCGACTTCCTCGATCTGCAAGGTGAGTTCTCCGACACGACGACGCGCCTGCGCTTCATGATGCCGGCCACCGCCCAGCTCGAGGCGGCGTTCGGCCGGCACGGGCTCGGCGCGGACACTCGCGTCGTGCTCTACAGCATCGGCACGATGATGTGGGCGACGCGCTTCTGGTGGATGCTCCGCTCGCTCGGCTTCGACGGCGCGGCGGTCCTCGACGGCAGCTTCGACAAGTGGAAGGCCGAGGGCCGCCCGACCGAGAGCGGCTTGCCTCGCGGATACCCGGCGGCCACCTTCAAGGCCGCGCCGCGCCCGGGCTTCTTCGTCGACAAGCGCGCGGTGCTGGCGGCAACGAAGGAGCCGTCCACCGTGATCGTCAACGCGCTCGGCCCGCAGTTCCACAAGGGCCTCGAGCCGAGCCGCTACGGGCGGCCGGGGCGTGTGCCCGGCAGCGTCAACGTGCCGGCGGCCACGCTCGTGAGCGCGGCGAGCAAGGGCTTCACGAGCCTGGCCGACGCCGCGGCGAAGTTCGAGGCTCAGGGCGTCACTCGGGACAAGCGCGTGGTCTGCTATTGCGGGGGTGGGATCTCGGCCACCGTCGATCTGTTCCTGCTGCACCAGCTCGGCTACGACACGCTCACGCTCTATGACGGTTCCATGGGCGAGTGGGCGAGGGATCCTTCGCTGCCGATCGAAACGGACTGACCCGGAGGAGCGGCATGACGGGCACGGACATCAAGGGACTCGGCGTGTCGACGACGACGACCGACGCCCTGGCGGCCTACGAGCGCGGTCTCGACCTGTTCCTTCGCTGGCGCACCGGCTCCCTCGAAGCCCTGGACGCCGCCGCCCAGAGCGACGCGCGGTTCGCGCTCGCCTATTGCACCAAGGCGTACATCGCCTGGCGCATGGGTCGGGCCGACCTGGCCACCGCCGCGGCCCGTCAGGCCACCGCGATCGGCGGCGACGTGCGCCACGACCGGGAGCGCCTGCACGTACGGGCGGCCGACGCGCTGCAGCGCGGCGACCACCCCGCGACATACGATTTCCTCGGCCAGATCGCGGCGCGCTATCCGACCGATCGAATCGCCGTGCGGATCATCGGTCTCAACTGCATCACCCAGGGCGACTACCGCGGCGGGATCGACATCGCGCGGCGGAGCCTCGACGCCGATCCCGACGAGCCGCAGTACCTCACGATGCTCGGCTTTTTCCTGGAGCAGTCGGGTTACAACGACGAAGGGCTCGCCGTGAGCCTGCGTTCGCTCGCGCGAGACCCGACCAGCCTCTACACGTACCACGCGGTCGGCCACGCGTATCAAGCGCGCGGCGACTATCGCAACGCGCTCGAGACGTTCGAGCGCGCGGCATC
>DATEMW010000186.1:0-7510 GCA_035275385.1 Candidatus Methylomirabilota bacterium
CGGGCGGCCAGCGGCATCACCGCCGCGTTGAGCACGGTCGTGCACGTGCGCTCGTACTCGCGGAACTCGGCGTTGATCTCGCTCGAGACCGACACGTACGGAAAGTGCGGAGCGAGGGCCCGCCGGAGCGCCTGCTCGTGCGCCGGGTTCGCGTAGGCGTGGAGCAGCGAGATCGCCACGCTCTCCACGCCCTGGCGCCGAAAGCGCTCGACGATCGCCGGCACGTCGCCGAGGTCGAGTGGGACCAGCACGGAGCCGTCGGGACCGACGCGCTCACTCACCTCGGCGCGGAGCCGGCGCGGCACGAGGGGCTCGGGCTTGGCCGGCAGGTCGAGCCGGTAGAGATGCGGACGGTTCATGCGGCCGATCTCGAGCACGTCGCGGAAACCGCGCGTGGTGACGAGACCGACCGCGCCGACCTTGCGCTCGACGATCGCGTTGGTGACGAGCGTCGTCCCGTGGGCGAGCGACGCGCACCGCCCGGCCACGCGGCCGATCGCGGCGAGCCCGTTGAGCAGGCCGCCTGCCGGATTGGCAGGCGTCGTCGGGACCTTGAGCGAGCTCGTTCGACCCGCCGCGTCGCACGCGACGAGATCGGTGAAGGTCCCGCCGACGTCGACGCCGACGCGAACGCCGTCGCTAGAGCTCAACCGTGCTTGCGGAGCTCCAGCCGCCCGATCTGACGGCGATGCACCTCGTCCGGCCCGTCGGCGAAGCGCAGGGTGCGCGAGTGCGCCCACATCGAGGCCAGCGGGAACTCCTGGCTCACGCCGCCGCCCCCGTGGAGCTGCATCGCGCGCTCGACGACCGCGAGCGTCATGTTGGGCACCGCCACCTTGATCTCGGCGATCGCCTGCTTGGCGGCCTTGTTGCCGACCGTGTCCATCATGTACGCCGCGTGCAGCACCAGAAGCCGCGCCTGGTCGATCTCGATCCGCGACTGTGCGATGCGCTCGAGCGTGATGTCGTTCTCGGCCAGCCGCTTGCCGAACGCCACGCGGTTCTGCGAGCGCTTGCACATGAGCTCGAGCGCGCGCTCGGCGACGCCGATCTGGCGCATGCAATGGTGGATGCGGCCGGGGCCCAGGCGGCCCTGGGCGATCTCGAAGCCGCGTCCTTCGCCAAGCAGGATGTTGGAGGCCGGCACGCGGACGTTCTCGAACAGCACCTCGCCGTGGCCGTGGGGCGCGTCGTCGTAGCCGAACACGGTCAGCATGCGCAGCACCTTGATGCCCGGCGTCTCGCGCGGCACCAGGATCATCGACTGCTGCTTGTAGCGATCCGGATTCTTCGCGTCGGTCTTGCCCATGAAGATGAGGATCTTGCAACGCGGATCGCCGATGCCCGAGCTCCACCACTTGTGGCCGTTGATCACGTACGAGTCGCCGTCGCGCACGATGGACGACTCGATGTTCGTGGCGTCCGACGAGGCCACCTTCGGCTCGGTCATGATGAAGGCCGAGCGGATCTTGCCCTCGAGCAGCGGCTGGAGCCACTGCTTCTTGTGCTCCTCGTTGCCATAGCGCTCGATCGTCTCCATGTTGCCGGTGTCGGGCGCCGAGCAGTTGAACGCCTCGGGCGCGATCGGCGAGCGGCCCATGATCTCGCAGAGCGGCGCGTACTCGAGGTTCGTGAGCCCGGCGCCGCGCTCGCTCTCGGGCAGGAAGAGGTTCCAGAGCCCGCGCTCGCGCGCGTTGGCCTTCAGCTCCTCCATGATCGGCGGAATCTGCCAGCGCGTCGGCGCCGCGTTGAGCTGGTCGTGGAAGACCTTCTCGTTCGGGTAGATGTACTTGGTCATGAAGTCCTGGAGCTGCTCCATGTACATCTTGGTCTTCTTCGAGTACTCGAATTCCATCGTCCTCTCCCTTATTTCAGAATGCGCGCGCTCAGTGCTGGTAGCGGGGCAGGGTCTTGAGCGGTGAGAAGAAGACCGGCCTCGACATCCGCCCCACCGGCACCTCGATCAGCACGGGCCGGTCCATCTGGATCGCGTCGGCGATGAGCTTGCCGACCTCGCCCGGCTCCTTCGCGCGGCGGCCCACCGCGCCGTACGCCTCGGCGAGCCGGACGAAATCGGGGTTGTGGAGCTCCGCGCCGAACTTTCCGCCCCAGTGCTCGTCGAGGTCGCGCGCGACGTTGCCGTAGGCGTTGTCGTTGAAGACGACCGCGACCACATTGATGCCCTGCTGCACGGCCGTCGCCAGCTCCTGCGCGTAGTACATGAAGCCGCCGTCGCCCGAGATCATGACCACCGGGCGATTGGGGTTGGCCACCTTGGCGCCGAGCGCGGTCGGGTACTCGAACCCGAGGTTGCCGGAGTAGGACGACGTGATGTACGTGCGCGGGTTGTACACCGGGAAGAACGGCCGCGAGAAGTAACCCATCTGCGTCATGCCCGCGATGACGGTCGCGTCCTGCGGGATGCCCTGGCGCAGCGACTTCAAGATCGACGAGTTCGGCTCCTGCGTCATGAAGCCGGCAACCTCTTCGCGGATCTTCTCGCGCTCGGCCTTCTGCGACGGGCGCGGCTTGCCGCCGGCGCGCAGCCGCTCGAGCAGCGCCTCGAGCGTGGCCTTGGCGTCGCCGACGAGCCCGGTAGTCTTCTTGTGGTTCCGTCCGATCTCGTCGGGGTCGGCGTCGATCTGGATCACCTGCTGGTCCGCCTGGAACATCGCGGCCGCGCACCGGCTGCCGACGACCAGGACGACGTCGGCCGCGTCGAGATAGCGGCGCAGCGGGCTCTTCGGGAAGAGACCCGCGCCGAGCGAGAGATCGCTCGCGTCGCTGACCGCGCCCTTGCCCTCGGCCGTCTGGACGACGCCGGCCTGGAGGTGCTCGGCGACCGCAGCGAGCGCTCCGTGCGCGTCCGCGAGATTGACGCCGCCGCCGGCGTAGATCGCGACCCGCTGAGCGCGCAGCAGCGCTTCAGCCGCGCGGTCGACGTCGGCCGCGGGCGCGCCGGCGCGCGCCGGATGCGGGGAGACGGCCGGCAGGGTCACGTCGACCTCTTCTTCCATCGTGTCCCACGGCATATCGATCGCGACGGGCCGCGGGCGACCGCTTCGGAGCTGCGCGAATGCCTCGCGGACGATCCGTGGCGCGTCGGCGACCTGCATGATGCTCTGACGCCACTTCGTCGAGCCGGCGATCGCGTCGAGCTGATTGTCGAGCTCGTGGAGCACGCCGATCTTCTTGCCGATCTGATGGCGCGGCACCTGGCCGGCGATCAGCAGAACCGGCGAGGAGGCAGAGTAGGCGGTGTTGAGTCCGGCCGCGGCGTTGAGAAGACCGGGGCCGGGCACGGCCACCGCGACGCCGACGCCGCCGCCCGCCCGCGCGTAGCCGTCGGCCATGTAGGTCGACGAGCCCTCGTGGCGCACGGTGATGAACCGAATCGGCTCGTCGCGGAACGCGGTGACGATCCCGTAGAGCTGCACGCCCGGAAGCCCGAACGCCACCTTCACGCCCTCGCGGGCGAGCGCCTTCACGATCGCTTCACCACCGGTCATCCGTGCCATCGACGGCTCCTCACTTGGTAGCGCCGGCGGGGTCTCTGAGGGCCCGCAGCGCGCACGTCAGAATCGCGACAGGGCCGAAGCGTATCACGTGCGGCGGCCGGCCGTCTCAGCCGCGCTGCCCGGGCTACATGTACACTAGCGCGATGCCCGAGCTGCCCGAGGTCGAGGCCGCCCGCCGGCTGCTGATGCATTCGGCGGTCGGACGACGAATCGTCGCCGCACGCGTGACGCCGGACCCCATTGTGTTCCAGGGTGTCAGTCCCATTCGCGTGAGGCGCGCGCTGGTCGGGCGCCGGGTGCTGGCGGCGCATCGCCACGGCAAGCACCTCTGGCTCGAGCTCGACCGCCGGCCCTGGCCCTGCTTTCACTTCGGGATGTCCGGCGGGATCGAGGTGCGCGGGCGCCGCCGGCAGAAGCTCGCGCAAGAGGGCGGGCGCGTGATCGAGAGACAGTGGCCGCCGCGCTTCCTGAAGCTGCACCTCACGCTCGACGACGGCGGCGAGGTCGCGTTCAGCGACGCGCGCCGGCTCGGCCGGGTGCGCTTGCGCCACGATCCGCGTGCCGAGCCGCCGATCAGCCTGCTCGGCTTCGACGCGCTGCACGAGGTGCCGTCGCTCGAACGGCTCGCTGAGCTCTTCGCCGCGCGCGCGGCGCCGGTGAAGGCGGTGCTGCTCGACCAGGGGTTCTCGGCCGGCGTCGGCAACTGGATCGCCGACGAGGTGCTCTATCAGGCCCGCGTCGATCCGCGCCGCCGCACGAACATGCTGACCCGCGCGGAAATCGCGCGGGTGCGCGCGAAGCTGCGCCTCGTCGTGGCCACGGCCGTGCGCGTCGGCGCCGACAGCGACCGGTTCCCGCCGAAGTGGCTCTTTCATACGCGGTGGAGCAAGCGTCTCCAGAGACCGGTCACGGTGCGCGGCGAGCGGATCCGCTACCTGACCGTCGGCGGACGCACGACCGCGTGGGTCGCGGAAGTTCAGCGCTAGCCGCGCGATCGGCTGGCGGAGGAGGCATCGATGGCGAACATCGCGCCGGTTCACCTGATGCGCTGGATCGAGGAGCACAAGACGCTGTTCAGCGGGCCCGTGGCCAACAAGGAAGTGTTCCCGGAGAGCGAGTTCATCTACCAGATCGTGCGCGGCCCGAACGCGCGCAACGACTTCCACATCGACCCGGGCGACGAGATCTTCTACCAGCTCAAGGGCGACATCACCGTGCGGTGCATCGACGCCGACGGCAAGCCGCGTGACATCAAAGTGCGCGAGGGCGAGGCGATGCTGTGCCGCGCCGGGACGCCGCACTGCCCGATTCGCCCCGCCGACACCTGGGGGCTCGTGATCGAGCGTAAGCGTCGGCCGGACGAGCGCGACGGCCTCGCCTGGTTCTGCGAGGGGTGCGGCGCCAAGCTCCACGAGACGACGTTCTCGGTCACCAACATCGAGGTCGAGCTGCTCGACGCGATCAAGAAGTTCAACGCCAGTACGGCGCAGCGCACGTGCAAGCAGTGCGGCGCCGTCCTGCCGGTGCCGGCCGGCGCCGCATCGTCGACTACTTGATGTCGCTGTATTTCACGTCGCAGCGGTAGGTCTTGTACTCGCCCACGAAGAAGGGCTGGAGCGGCGCCATGATCTCCCGGTAGAGCGGGCTCTGCTCGTACGCCTGCATGTCGCCCTGGTTGTCCCACAGGCTCACGGCGAACCCGGTGTCCTTGTCGCCGGCGTCCTGAGCCAGCCAGCGGCCCTTCAATCCCTTGAGCCCCTTGCCCTTCGTCAGGACATTCTCCCGATAGGTGCGCTCGAAGTCGTTCCACGCGCCAGACCGCAGCTTGCCCCAGGTAATGCGGATCACCATGGCTGTCCTCCCAGGATGATTGAACGCCGTTTACGATCGATTCGCGTCCGGGAATTCCTGCAGGCGCGCAAGCGCGAAAGACCGGAGCAAGATCTTCCGCGGCCCGCTCGCTCAGGCGCCCGGCGCCTCGGGTGCGGTGTTTTCCGCCGGATCGAACGCGACACGGTCCCACATCGCGTCGGCGACCGGCCAGGCGTGCAGGATCACCGCAAGCTCGTTTGCGTCTCTGATCGGGCCGTGGTCGGCTCGATGTCTGAGAATGGCGCGGGCCTGCTCGGGTCCGATGCCCGGAAGCTCGAGAAGCTCAGCGGGGTTGGCGAGGTTGACTCTCACTCGACTAGACATGGGCGCCTCCTTCATTCAGCGAACGCCCGATCAGATCGAATGACGACCAGCGTGCTCCCGAGAAACCTCAGCGTGCGAAGTTGTCGATCAGGTAGCGCGAGATGCTGTGGCGCGAGGGCAGGCTGGGCAGGCTCGTGCACGGAAACCAGCGCGCGTCCTCCAGCTCCTCGGCGTCCATCTTGATCTCGCCGCCCGCGTACGTGGCCACGAAGCCGACCATCAACTGGCTCGGGAACGGCCAGTTCTGGCTCCCCACGTAGCGGATGTCCTTCACGTCGACGCCGACCTCTTCCTTCACTTCGCGGGCCACGCAGCCCTCGAGCGATTCGCCATTGTCGACGAAGCCGGCGACGAGCGCGTAGCGTCCGGGCGCCCAGATCGCCTTGCGGGCGAGGAGCACGCGGTCACCGTCGCGCACGACGACGATGACGGCCGGATGCAGGTGAGGATAGTGCTCGTACTTGCACTTCGGGCACACCTTGCCCCACTCGCCCGGCAGGCGCTGGGTGCCGGTGCCGCAGCGAGGACAGAAGCCGCTCGTCGACTCCCACCAGAGCGCCTGCATCGCCATCCCGCCGAGCGAGAGCAGATCGTCGGGCAGCTTCGTGCCGGCCATCGGCACGAGCGTCTCGCGCTGGAACTCGTCGGGCACGACCGCGTCCTTTGGAAGCGAGGCCACCCAGCACTCGGTGTCGCCGTTCAAGGTGCCGAGCCAGATCGGCTCGCGGATCACGCCGTCGAGCCTGCCGGGCCGCTCGCCCGACGGCAGCCGGAAGCCGTCGCCGTTGGGCACGACGAGAAGCTTCTGGTCCTGCACGATGAGCCAGTCGCCGCGCTCGGTCGGCGGCTTGGTGCCGCGCTTGGCCGGCACGAACGCTCCGCGCAGGCAGTCCATGTTGAACGGTAGGTAGACGCTCAGCGGAGTCGTCATGAGCCGAGTAGCCCCACGTCGCTGGGCTCGCCGGCGCGTGCTGACGACGGAACACGCTCGGCGACCGGCTTGTCGACCCCGAGTTTTTTGAGCGCGGGCATGACCTCACGCGCGAAGAGTCGCATGCTGGCCTCGGCGTCCTCGTACGGCATGCCGGCGTAGCTGAAGACGCCGACGTAGTGACTGTTGCCGGTGCGTGCGTGGATGTCGAGGATCTTCTCGTAGCACTGCTCGGGCGTGCCCCAGACTTGGAGATTCATGAAGTAGTCGATCACCTTGACGGTGCCGTACTGCCCGATCTTCTCGGCCATCTTGCCGTAGTACTCGTAGCCCTTCGTGTGGGCGAGGTGATCGCCCTCGAAGTGATAGTGATCGAGCACGGTCTGGTAGTAGCCACCGATGAACTTCCGCGCCATTTCTTCGGCACGCCCCGGGCTTGGATCGCAGAACGTCCACCCCGCGGAGACCGGCGGCGGCGCATCGCCGCCGTTAACCTGTCTGAAAATCGAGCGGTAGGTGTGTAGCTCGCTCGCGACTTCCTTCCACGGCTTCTGCGGAATGATCAAAATGCCGACGCCGAGCTTGGCCATGATCGGCAGCGACTCGGGCGAGACGGCCGCGGCGTACGTCCGGCCGCGGAACGACTTGAACGGCGTCGGCCGGATGGCCGCGCGGGGCTGCTTGACGTAGACGCCGTCGTACTCGCAGTAGCCCGTCTCGAGGCCGCGCAGCAGCATCTCGGCCGATTCGGTGAATCGCTCGCGCGACTCGTCCATCGAGAGCCGGAAGCCGTCGAACTCGACCTTGCCGGCGCCGCGGCCGAGTCCCAGGATGAGCCGGCCGCCCGAGATGTTGTCGAGCATCG
>DATEMW010000187.1:0-17707 GCA_035275385.1 Candidatus Methylomirabilota bacterium
CCAGGGTCGTCATCAAAATCGGGCGGAGCCGATCGCGATTGCCCTGCATGATGGCGGTCGCGCGGTCCATGCCGTGGGCGCGCAGCGCGTTCATGTGGTCGATCTGGAGGATCGCGTTCTTCTTCACGACGCCGAAGAGGACCAGGATGCCGAGCGCCGAATAAAGATTGAGCGTGTTGCCCGTGTACCACAGCGAAAACAGCGCGAACGGCACCGACAGCGGCAACGACAGCAAGATCGTCAGCGGATGGATCATGCTCTCGAACTGCGAGGCCAGGATCATGTACATGAAGATGACGGAGAGGAGAAAGACCCAGAGGAACTCGGTGAAGGTCTTCTCCATCTCCTTGGCCTTGCCGGTGACGAACGTCTGGTAGGCCGACGGCAGGTTCATGTCCGCGACCGTCTTCTTGAGCAGGTCGATGCGGTCGGCCTGGCCGAAGCCCGGCGCGATCCCCGCGCGCAGCCGGGTCTCGCGCTGCCGGTCGGTCCGATCGATGCGTGAGGCGGTCGACGCCGGCTCGATCTTCACGACGTTGTCGAGCCGGACTAGTCCGCCGCCCGGCGCCAGGTTGACCTGCGCGCCGGAGCCCGTCGCCGGGTTCGTCGACGTGCTGTCACGGGAGACGTAGAGGCGCTGGATCGTCGCCAGGTTGTTGCGGAACTGCGGCATCAGCCGGATCTGGACGTCGTAGTCGTCGTTGACGACCGGATCGTGGAAGCGCGACACCTGGTCGTCGCCGCCCACCATCAGCCGCAGCGCGGTCGCGATCTGCTGCGTGTCCACGCGCAGGTCGGCGGCCCGCTGGCGATCGATCGCCACGCGAAGCTCCGGCTTGTCGAGCCGGAGCGTCGTGTCGATGTCCACGATGCCGCCGATCTCGCGCGCCTTCGCCTTCAGAATCTCGCCGTACTCGGCGAGCTTCTCGAGCTCGGGCCCGCGCAGCGCCAGGTCGATGTCGAAGGTGCCGCCGCCGATGTTGAAGCCGGCGATGTTGCGGACCTGCGTCCGCATGTCGGTGAACTTCCGGAAGCGCTGGCGGAGCCCGACCATCACCTCGCGTTGCGAGTAGTTGCCTCGGAACGCGTCCAGTGGCCGGCCGCTGATCAGCCCCTTCCAGAGCCGCCCGGGCGTCACCGTGCGCTCCTCGTGGGACACCGTGCGCACGTACATGTAACCCTGGTTCACCTTGCCGAGGAAGCTCCCGCCGCCCGAGGCCAGGACGAGCGCGACGCCCTTCGTCTCGCGCGCCTCCTTCGCGAGGGCCTGCATCGCCTCGTCCATGGCGGCGAGGCTCATCTTCTCGGGGCCGAACACGAGCACCTCGAACTCCGACTCGTCGACGTCGCTCGGGATGTATTCCTGCTTGACCTGGCGATAGATCGGGATCGCGGAAGCCAAGGTGACCACACTGATGACGACGATGACCCACCGGTGGCGCATCGACCAGGCAAGGCTCCAGGCGTAGCCACGATCGATCCAGACGTAGAAGCCGCCGCGTGAGCCGGCGTGCGCAGCCTCGGCGTGACCGCCCGCCGCGTCTTCGGTCCGCAACAAACGCGCGCACATCATCGGCGTCAGCGAGAACGACACCAGCAGGCTGACCAGCACCGACACGGCGGCGGTGAGGCCGAACTGGTACAGGAACCGCCCGGAGATCGAGGACATGAACGAGACCGGCACGAAGATGACGACCAGCGAGAACGTTGTCGCCATGACCGCCAGCCCGATGTCGGCGGTCGCCTCGCGGGCGGCCTCGAACGGCCGCATTTTCTTTTCCTCGACGAAGCGGAAGACGTTTTCCAGGACGACGATCGCGTCGTCGATGACGATGCCGACCATCAGCACGAGCGCGAGCATCGTCACGCTGTTCAGCGTGAAGTTGAGCGCCCACATCATCCCGAAGGCCGAGATGACCGACGCCGGAATTGCCACCGCGGCGATGAACGTCGAGCGCCAGGAGCGCATGAAGGCCAGCACGACCAGCGAGGCCAGGATCGAGCCGAGCACCAGGTGCAGGTTGATCTCGTGCAGCGCGGCGTAGATGTAGCGCGACTGGTCGCGGATCACCTCGAGCCTGACGTCGGCGGGCACCTGGCCGCGCAGGCGCGCCAGCTTGCCCTTCACGCCCTCGATCACCGCCACCGTGTTCTCACCCGACTGCCGCCGCACCTCCATGATGACGGTGGGCACGCCGTTGAGACGCGCCGCCGAGCGCTGCTCCTTGGTGCCGTCCTCGGCGTAGCCGATGTCGCGCACGCGCACCGGCACGCCGCTCAGGGTGGCCACCACCAGGTCGTTGAACGAGCGCGGCTCGGCGATGCGGCCCATCGTGCGGAGCGATGCCTCGTTGAGCCCGGCCGTCACGTTACCGCCCGGCAGGTCGGCGTTCTGGCGCACGATCGCGTCGCGCACGTTGGTGATCGGGATCTGGTAGGCGGCGAGCCGATCCGGATCGACCCAGATGTTGACCGCGCGGAGCAGACCGCCGACGATCCGCACCTCGCCGACGCCGGCCGAGCGCTCGAGTTGCGGGCGTACGGTCTTGTCGGCGACCTCGGTCAGCTCGCGCAGCGTGCGCTCGCCCGACAGCGCGATCGTGACGACCGGGGCCTGGTCGTTATCGAACTTCGCGATGATCGGCGGCAGGATCTCGCGCGGCATGTTGCGGACCGCGATGGCCACCTTGTCCCGCACGTCCTGCGCCGCCACGTCGATCTGGCGGTTCAGGTTGAAGGTGACGATCACGATCACAACACCGGGGCCGCAGATCGAGCGCAGCTCGTTGATCCCCTGGATCGTGTTGATCTGCTCCTCGAGCCGCTGGGCCAGCTGGGTCTCGGTCTCCTCGATCGAGGCGCCCGGCAGCTCGACGCGCACGCTGACCGTCGGCAGATCGACGGCCGGGAAGCGATCGACGCCCAGCCGGAACCAACTCGCCGCGCCCACGACCACGAACGCCATGACGAGCATGGTCGCGAACACCGGACGCTTGATGCAGACCTCGGCGAGCTTTTGCATGGCGCTGGCGCGCTACTGCGTCACGACGACGGCCTGACCACCGGTGAGGTTGCCGGGGACGGTCACTACCGTGTCACCGCGCTTGAGCCCGTCGACGATCTCGACGTCGGAGCCCAGACGACGACCAGTCGTCACGCGGACCTCGGCGGTCTTGCCCTGGCGAACGACCATCACCTTCTCGACGCCGGCGAAGACGATCAGGGCAGTCGCCGGGATCGTGATGACGGGTTGGCTCACCTCGGTCAGGATGTCGACGCGAGCAAAGGAGCCCGGCCGCAGGAAGCCGCGTTCGTTCGGCACCTCGGCCTCGACGAGCAAGGTGCGGTTCTGCTCCTGCACGATCGGCGAGAGTCGAACGACCCGGCCGCGGTAGACGGTCGCATCGCCCTCGACGGTCAGCGTGACCGCGTGGCCGGCGCGCACGCCCGAGCCCTCACGCTCGGGAACGGGCACGCGAAGCCGCAGCGGATGCACGCGCACCAGGGTCGCGATCGGCGCGCCCGCGGTCAGATATTCGCCCACCGACGCCTGCTTCAGGCTCACGACGCCGTCGAGCGGCGAGACGATCACGGTGTCGCTCAGCTGCTGGCGGGCCAGATCGAGCTCCGAGCGCCGCTGCGCGATCACGGCCTGGCGGTTGCGCACTTCCTCGATCGCGTCCTGATAGCGTCCTTCCGAGACCTGGAGCGCGGCCTCGGCGGTGTCGAGCTGAGCGCGGGCGATCAGCTCCTGCTGCGCGAGCTTGATGCTGCGATCGCGCGTGAGCCGGGCGTCGTCCATCATCGCGCGCGCCTGGCGGACGACCGCGGTCTGCTCGGGATCGACTTTCTCATCGGTGCCGGTCGCCGAGAGCCCGAGGCGCACGCGGGCCTGCTGCAGCGCCGCCTCGGCTTGCTGGACGCGCAGCTTGAAATCGCTCTGGTCGAGCCGTCCGACGAGCTGCCCGGTCTTCACCCGCGTCCCGAGGTCGACCGTGGTTTCGGCGAGACGGCCGGCGACCTTCGTGCCGAGGACGACCTGATCGTCGGCGGCCAGAGTTCCGGTCGCCGAGACCGTGCGCGCCACCGTGCGCTCTGACGCCGGCGCGACTTTCACTTCACGCGGCGGCGGGCCGGCGGGCTTGCTCTTCTGCTCCTCGGCGCCGACCGAGCCCTGGCTCTGGCATCCGCTCAGCAGGAGGGAGAGGCCGAGAGCAAAGGCGGTCAGGACATAAGGGGACATCCGGTTGATGATACCCCAACCGAATGCCCCACCCATCCGCCCTGAAGGTCGCGTACGCGTACTACTGGGCCGGAGCGGGCGGAGCGACCGTGACACCCTGGGCGCCGTTCCGGGAAATCGCCTCGGCCACGATGCCGGAGGCCTTCACGTCCTCGACGAAAGCCCGAAGGAAACGGGCGGAAGCCTCGCGGTTCTTCGCGGTGCCGATCGCCTGCTGGACGGCCGTGAACTGCCCGTCCAGGATGCGGGCGCCCGGGAGTTTCTGGACGTCGGTGAGCAGCCGCGGCTTGAGCCCGGCCAGCGCCTCGAGCTTCTGGCTGACGAACGCCTCGAACGAAGAATCGAGGCCTTGCGTCGTCACCAGCTTGGCGTGCTTGATCGTGCGGGCCAGGTAAAGACCGTAGGCACTCTGGTCGGCCACGGCGATCCGCACGCCCTCGCGGTCGACCTCGGCGATGGAGCGAATCGGCGAGCCCGCCGGCACCAGATACGTCGACGGAATCTCGAGATAGGCCGCGGTGAACGCGATCTCCGCCGCGCGCTGCGGCTCGGCGCCGAGAAACGCCACGTCCCAGGCGCCGGTCTTCACCCCGTCTCCGAGCTTGCCGGCGGTGTCGAACTTGATGAACTCGACGGGCACGCCGAGGCGGCGGCCGAGCTCGCGGGCCACGTCGGACGCGACGCCGCGGGGGTCGGTGGCCGACGAGCCCGGCGTCACGAGCAGGAAGTTCCCGTGGTTGAGCCCGACCCTGAGCTTTCCGGAAGGCGCGATCTCGGACCGAATTGCGGGCGTGATCTCGGTAGCCATGGCGCCAGACGTTAGCACGAACACAACACCAGAGGCCATGCCGAGCACACGCCGTCGCGAAATCGTCACGACGCCATCCGGTTCTTGAAGAACGAGCTCTTGAGCGCGATCTTGCCCCCGCGGAACGTGAACACGTCGCACCCGTTCACCTCGACCTTCCGGCCGTCGCCCGCGGTGCCCGTGAAGAGCCACTCCGAGAGACCGCGGTCACCCGACACGAAGTGCCGCGCGGCGCCGAAGCGCGCATCGGGGAACGCGGCGAAGACGCGGGCGAACGCCTCCCGCACGCGCGCGCGCCCCACGTGGCGCGTGCCGCACGCGTCGGGGCCCGCGACGCTCTCGAAGACGCAATCGTCGGCCATGAACGTCATCAACCGGTCGACGTCGTGCGCATTCCAGCCGATCTCGAAGAACGCGTCCAGATCTTTTGTCGTCATGGCGGGAGAATCGCGCGCCACGCGGCGCCCCGTCAATTCCCCATACATCCGCGCGGTCGCGCCAGGCGGCACGATGTATGGGGCTCGGCTCGGGCCGGCGCCCATACATCCACAGCGCCGGGGTCGCACGACACCGGATCTTGCGCTATGCTTTGCTCGGCCCGATCGAGGGGCCGACGGTCCGCGTGAAGGGCTCAGCCCACTCTCGTTAGACAGACGACGACGTCAACCTGACTTCCTGCCCGCAGCTCGCGGACGCCGGGCACAACGCAAGGGCCTTGCCTTGCGAAAGGAAGGAAGGTTCGTCATGGGCTCGTCACACGAGCTGCCCGCCCGCGCCAACCTCGAGCACCTCAGGAACGAAGCCAAGCAGCGCCTGAAAGAGCTGCGGGCCCGCGACGCCGACGCGCGGCTCAGCGACGCTCAGCTGCTGGTCGCGCGCCAGTACGGATTCCCGAGCTGGCGCCGGCTCAAGGCCGCGGTCGACGACCGCGAGCGCTCGCGCGTCTTCGCGGCCGCGCGCGAGGGCGACGTGGCCGCCGTTCGTCGAGCGCTCGAGCACGGCTTCAACCCCGGCACCAGCGATGCCGACGGCCGATCGCTGCACCAGCTCGCCAAGATCCTGGGCCACGCCGAGCTCGAGCTGCTCATGCGCGACTATCAGGAGCGCGACGACCGCTCGGACCCGGTGAAGCGTGCCGTCGGGGCGATCCAGTCGGCCGCCGCCGACGGGCGCCTCGACCGGCTGCGCGAGCTGCTCGACGAGCATCCGGACCTGATCGACGCCCGCGGCCTCGACTTCAACAAGCAGACCGCGCTGCACAAGGCGGCGTGGAAGAACCGGCTCGACTGCGTGCAGCTGTTGCTGGATCGCGGCGCCGACGTGCGGATCCGCGACTACGGCGACAACGCCTATGCGCTGCACTTCGCCGCCGAGGCGGCCGACCTGGCGATCGTGCGCATGCTGGTCGAGGCCGGCTCGGACGTCGCCGGCGACGGCGACGATCATCAGGTGGGCGTACTCGGCTGGGCGACGTGCCTGGGCAAAGTGCGCGAGGACGTCGCCCGGTATCTGCTGAGCGCTGGTGCCCCGCTCAGTATCTGGTCGGCGATCGCGCTCGATCGCGGCGACGACGTGCGCGCGTTCGTGAAGCGGGATCCGGCGATGCTGTCGGCGCGCTCGAGTCGGAACGAGCATCACAGAACGCCCCTGCACCACGCGGCGGCCGTGAACCGACCGGCCATGGTGCGCCTGCTCCTCGAGCTCGGCGCGCGGGTCGACGCGGTCGACAACGCGGGACGGACGGCACTCACGGTGGCCGCCGTCGAGGAAGCGGACCCGAGCATCCTGACGATGCTCGAGCGAGCCGGAGCCAGGCTCGACCTGCTCACCGCGATCACGCTCCGGCGCTACGAGATCGCGGAGCGCATGGTGGCGGAAGATCCCGCGCGAATCGGTCGCGACGGCCGGGACACGATCGCCCTGCATTTGCTGGTGGCCAAGCGGAACGAAGAAGGCGTGCGGTGGCTGATCGCGCATGGCGTGGACGTGAACGCCAAGCGCTTGCTGTGGGAGTGCAATGCCACCGCGCTGCACGTGACGATCGAATGGGACGGTATAGAGCTCACGCAGCTCTTGCTCGATGCCGGCGCCGATCCGAACATCCGTGACGACAAATACGACGCCACCGTCCTCGGCTGGGCCGAGTACCTCCACCAGCCGAAGATCGCCGAGCTCTTGCGCCAGCGCGGTGGGACGACATGACGGCGCTGAGCACCTTTTGACGCCCCGCACTTGACGCACGCCGGGCGGCGGACAACGATAGGCGACACCGTGCGGAGGCACATGAGCGCGATTCGAGTCGCCATCATCGCCTGCGGCATGGTGTTCGGCTTCTTCGGCTGGCCCCCCGGGACCGGCGCGCAGGTTACGACGAAACTGCCGCGCATCGGCCTCCTGGTGACCGGACCTCCGCCCGGCGAGCATGCCTGCGTCATCGCCTTCCGCCGTGGTCTGACCGACATCGGACTCGTCGAGGGCCGCTCGTACGTCCTCGAGACCCGTTGGGCCGAAGGGCGACCCGAAGAGGCCTTGCCTCGCGCCTCGCGCGAGCTCGTCAGCCTCGGTGTCGATCTCGTCGTGACGGTGAGCTCTCAGGGGCTCGTCGAGGCCAAGCCGGCGCTCGCGAGCGTGCCGGTCATCATGGCGGCGAGCAACTATCCCGTCGAACGCGGGCTCGTTCAGAGCCTCAGCCGCCCGGGCGGCAACATCACCGGGATTGCGACCTTCACGAGCGGGACGTTCGAGAAACGCATGCAGCTCCTGTCCGAGGCGTTGCCGCGAGTCTCGCGGGTGGCCGTCCTTCGCCTTCCCGGCGACCAGAACGACTACATCGTGCGCGACCTGGAGCGATCGGCGCAGAAGCTGGGCCTGAAGCTCCAGATCATCGAGGTGCAGCGGCCCACGGATTTTCCCGGAGCATTCGAGACCGCAGCGCGCGGCAATGCGCAGGCGATCATGACGGCGCAAGGGCCGTTCTTCCTTCAACACCTCAAGCCGTTCGCCGATCTCGCGCTCAAGCAGAAGCTCCCGAGCTTCTCGGGCGAGCCGACGGCCGCGAAGGCCGGCGTCCTGATCAGCGCCGGCGCCAGCATCTCAGCCAGCTGTCATCGGGCGGCCAACTACGTGGATCGCATCTTGAAGGGCAGCAAACCGGCCGATCTGCCGCTCGAGCAGTCGACCACCCTGGGACTGGAAATCAATCTGCAAACCGCGAAGGCGCTCGGGCTGACGATTCCCTCATCGCTACTGCTGCGGGCGGATCACGTCATCGAGTGAGCGAGGAGGCCGAGTTGGGCATGGATGAGCACGCGATCCGTGAGCTCCTGGCCGACGTCAAGCGCGGCAGAGTCTCTCGCCGGCGATTCGTTCGCACGATGCTCGCCGCCGGCCTCACGGCGCCCATGGCCGCCAGCCTCCTGACCTCGGCCGGCGTGGGGCACGCGCAACAGAGGCCGCCGAGCACCGCGCCGACGCGACGCGGTGGAGGCGGTCAGGTGCGGATGCTCTACTGGGCGGCCCCCACCTTGCTCAATCCGCACCTGGCGGTCGCGCCGAAGGATTTCGAGTCTTCGCAGCTCTTCTACGAACCCCTCGCCGACATCGATACCGAGGGCAACATCGTGCCGGTGCTCGCGGCCGAGACGCCGACCGCGGCGAACGGCGGGGTGGCGCGCGACGGCACGTCGGTCGTGTGGCGACTGAAGCGTGGAGTCGCCTGGCACGACGGGCGGCCCGTTACCGCCGACGACGTCATCTTCACCTGGCAGTACGCCGCCGACCCGGCGACGGCCGCCACCAGTGCCGGGTCGTATCAGGGCATCGATCGCATCGATCGCATCGACGACTACACCGTCAAGCTCGTATTCAAGCGCCCCACGCCGTACTGGGCCGACGCGTTCTGCAGCGCCGCCGGCATGGTGCTGCCGCGACACGTCTTCGAGCCGTTCCGAGGGGGCAAGTCGCGCGACGCGCCGGCGAATCTCAAGCCGGTGGGGACCGGGCCCTATCGCTACGTCGACTTCAAGCCCGGCGACGTGCTCCACGGCGAGATCAACAACGCCTACCACGTCCCGAACCGCCCGTACTTCGACACCGTGGAGATGAAGGGCGGCGGCGATCCCGTGTCGGCCGCGCGGGCCGTTCTCCAGACCGGAGAGTACGACTACGCGTGGGGCGTGCAGATGGAGCACGAAATCCTCAAGCGGCTCGAGCAGAGCCCGAAGGGACGCTTCGTCATCGGCCGGACGGCCAACGTGGAATACATCCAGCTCAACCAGACCGATCCGTGGCGTGAGGTCGACGGCGAGCGCGCCAGCGTGAAGACGACGCACCCATTTCTCACCGATCCAACCGTCCGCTCAGCCTTCGCGTTGCTCGTGGACCGGGACTCCATCCAGAAGGACATCTGGGGCCGCCAGGCCGACACGACGGGCAACTTCATGAACCGTCCGCCGTTCGTTTCGCCCAGTACCCGCTGGGAGTTCAACGTGGGCAAGGCGAACGCCATGCTCGACGCCGCCGGGTGGAAGCGCGGCACGGACGGGATCCGAGCCAAGGACGGGACCCGATTGAAGGTGCTCTTCCAGGGCGTGAACCAGCCGATTCGGCAGAAGATCCAGTCGATCGTGAAGCAGGCGTTCGTCCGGGCCGGCATCGACTGCGAGCTGAAGTCGGTGGTCGGCTCCGTCTACTTCTCGTCAGATCCTGGCAACGCGGACACGGAGAGCCACTTCTACGCCGATCTCGAGCTCTCCGGAAAGATTCTGCGCCAGCCCGATCCGCAAGCGTTCACGCGTGCGTTCTGCTCGTGGGAAGTCGCCCAGAAGGCGAACAAGTGGTCGGGCTCGAACCTGGCCCGCTGGCGCAACGACGAATACGATCGCCTCTGGCGCGCCGCGGAGACCGAGCTCGACCCGGTGAAACGCGCCGCTCAGTTCATCCGGATGAACGACCTCGTGGTCCAGAACGTCGTCGTCATCCCGATCATCATCCGGCACGCGACGTTCGCCGTCGCGAGCTGGCTCCGCGGCTTCGACTTCAGCCCGTTCAGCGGACCGCTGTGGCGGCTCGTCTACTGGTCCCGGGAGGCCTAGACCGCCAGGGGCGGGAGGCCCATCTCGCTCGTGCAGACGCCGAACCACTGGATGACTTCCTTGTGGAGCGGAATCCCGTGGGCGCGGCGGTGCTGGACCTCCTCGGCCTCCGAGAGGCCGGGATAGAGCACGCGCTCCTGACCCGGCGCGGGTGTCGCGGTCCTGAGCGTCTTCAGCATCCCGTCCATCGTGTCCTTGAAGAGCTCCGGATCCGTGAACGCCTCGATGTTGTACGCGGCGAAGTGGTTCTTCGAGCCGCTGCCGGCAGCGAGCATCGTGGGCAAGGCGCCGGACAGCACCGTCGAGAGCACCTCGGCCATCATCGCGAAGCCGTAGCCCTTGTGCGAGCCCTGCTCGCGCGTGCCGCCGAGCGGCGCCTGATGGTACTCGTCACGATCGAAGACGGGCTTCTCCTCCATGATCGGGATGCCTTCCTTGTCGGTGACCCAGCCCGGCAGGAGCGGCGAGCCCACGCGAATGGCGAGCCTGATCTTGTTGCCGGCGATCGCCGAGGTCGCCGCGTCGAAGAGCATCGGCGCCTCGTGACGCGCCGGCGCGGCGAGCGCGATCGGGTTCGTGCCGAGCATCGGCTTGGAGGCAAACGTCGGCACCACGCTGAGCCCGGCGCCGGTGAAGCAGACGCCGACCATCCCCTGCTCGGCCGCCTGCATCGCGTAATAGCCGATCGCACCGAAGTGCCCGCTGTTGAACACCGTGACCACGCCGACGCCGACCCGCCGCGCCTTCTCGATCGCCAGGCGCATTGCCTTCGGGCCGACCATGATGCCGAGCCGGCGCTCGGCGTCGATCACTGCGGTGGCGGGCGCTTCACGTGCGATGCGCCAGCCGGGCCTCGGATCGAGCTTGCCGGCCTTGTAGTCGCGGACGTAGGCGCGAAGCATGTTCGACACGCCGTGCGTCTCGACGCCCCGCAGATCGGTCATCGTCAAGACGTCCGCGCCCTCGGCCGCGTCCTCGGCCGTCAGGCCGAGCTTTTCGAAGATCTGCGCCACGGTGCGCCGCAGCGCCGCCTCGGACACGAACACTTGATCCTTCGCCGGAACCTTGAAGCGCTCGAGAATCATGACTGGCTCCCCTTTTCGCTAGGCGCCGCGGACGTAGCGCCGAAGCACCAGGCGCAGGTGATCGCGGAAGTGCGGCTGCAGGCGGCTCGTCCAGTCGCTCTGGCGCGCCTGCTTCCACTCGGCCGACTCTTGCACCTCGGG
This sequence comes from Candidatus Methylomirabilota bacterium, assembly GCA_035275385.1. Classification (GTDB taxonomy): domain Bacteria; phylum Methylomirabilota; class Methylomirabilia; order Rokubacteriales; family CSP1-6; genus AR31. The sequence goes on from DATEMW010000187.1 coordinate 11,371, forward strand.
CGTCGCCAGGTGGTAGAGCGCGACGTACTTGCGATTGCCGGTTCCGCGGAACCGCCGGGCGCTGAGGACGCCGGGAACGGCCGCGAGCGCGGGGATGTGCTCCTTGTCGTACCACTCGTTGAACTCGGCCTCGTGCTCGGGCGCGATGTTCATGGCGTTCAGCAAAAGCCCGCCCGCGCCGGCCGGTGGCAGCTGATCGCCCGGAAGAATCTGGTCGCCCTCGAAGCGCATGAGCCGCTCGACCTTGCCGGTGACGCGCTTGGACCACGGCGACAGGTTCGCGCCGCCGATGGCCAGGTAGGCCGGGCTCGCCATCACCTTGACGTTGTCGAGGTCGTAGGTGGCGACCGAGATCTTCCGATCGGTGGCGCCGATCCAGCGCTCGCAGAGCAGGAAACCCGGGACCCGCTGCCGCTCCGGCAGGTGCTCCAGGTCGTACCAGTCGTGGAACTCGTCTTCGGCGGCCCCTCCGATGTTCATCGCGGCGATGAGCGTGCCCTTTGCCATGGTCAGCCCTCCCGGAGCGGAAGATTGCCACGGGGCCCGAGCCTCGGCAACGGGTCGCGTCAGCGCCGGGCGTGCCGGCGCCGCACCGCGGTCGGCGAGCGCCGGTAGACCGCGCGAAACGCCGCGTTGAAGCGCCGGATGCTGGCGAACCCGGAGGCGAACGCGATCGCCGACATCGACAACGCCGTGGTGTCGACGAGCGCCTTCGCCCGCCGCACGCGCTGCGTCGCCGCGACCGCCGTCGGCGAGGCGCCGGCATGGCGGAGGAACAATCGCCGGAGGTGGCGCGACGTCATCCCGAGCGTGTCGGCGAGATCGCTCACGCCGGCCTCGCCGTCGAGGAATCCGCGCTCGATCAACCGGAGCGCGCGCGAGACCGTCGCCGCCGCGCCGCGCCAGGCCGGCGTTCCCGGTGCGGCCTCCGGGCGGCATCGCAGGCACGGGCGAAACCCGGCGCGCTCCGCCGCGGCCGCCGTCGGAAAGAAGACGACGTTCTTCGACTTCGCCGGCTTGACCGGACACGTCGGCCGGCAATAGATCCGGGTCGTCTTGACGCCCGTGTAGAAAGCGCCGTCGAAGCGCGCGTCGCGCGCGATGCGCGCGCGGTCACACTTCCTCGGGTCGAGCGCGGCGCCGTTCCGCATGGTTCCGAGCCTAGCACGCGGCGCGCGCTCACACGCCCGCGCGGACGATCACGTCCGAAAACGGCGAGACAGTCTCGCCTCCGGCCGTTAGCGTGAACGTCGAGCATGAGCGCGCGATATTTCTACGGCTGGAACGTCGTCGCGGCCACCTTCGTGATGGCGCTCGGCAGCTTCGGCCTCGGCTTCTACGGGATCGCCGTGTACGTCGCGACCCTGCAGCAGCTCCACGGATGGTCGGCCTCCGCCGTGTCGGCGCCGGTTACCGTGTACTACGTCGCCGGCGCGCTCCTCACCGCGGCGATCGCCTCCCTGTACGAGCGGCTGGGCCCGCGCGTGGTCGTGGCATCGGGCGCCGCCGCGATGGGCGCGGGGATCGCGCTGCTCGGGCTGGTCGAGCGTCCGTGGCAGCTCTACCCGGTCTTCCTGGTCATGTCGGTCGGCTGGGGCGCGATGAGCGGCGCGGCGATCAACATCATCCTGGCGCCGTGGTTCCATCGCCGTCGGGGTCTCGCCGTGAGCCTCGCGTTCAACGGAGCGACCCTGGGCGGCGTGCTCGTCGCTCCGGGGATGCTGCACCTCGTCGGCCGCCTAGGCTTTGCACGCGCGCTCAGCATCGCGGCGCTGGTGTTCTTCGCGACCGTGTTCACGCTGGCCCTGAGCGTCATGCGCCGCGGGCCGGAAACGCTCGGCGCCGCACCTGACGGCGATCCGGGCCGAGCAGGTGCTGTCCGGTCGGCGCCTTCTCGCGACGCAGGCGGCCGGCGGGATGCAATGCGCACGTGGCGCTTCTGGAGTGTGTCGGCGGCGTTCGCGCTCGGCCTCGCGGCGCAGGTCGGCGTCCTGACCCACATGGTCGCGCTCGTCAGTCCCGTGCTCGGCGCCGGCGGCGCGGCCAGAGCCGTGAGCGTGACGACCGCGGCCGCGCTGCTCGGACGCCTGGCCACGGGTCTCGTCGTCGACCGGATGAACCGGCGTCTGGTCGCGAGCCTCACGCTGATGGTGCAGCTGATCGGCGTGGCCTTGCTCGCGCGTGAGACCTCGGCGGTGGGCGTCTACGCGGGGTGCGTGCTGTTCGGTCTCGGCGTCGGCAACCTGACGACCTTGCCGGGACTGATCGTCGCCGTCGAGTGGCCGCGCGAGCGATTCAGCGCGCTCGTCGGTCTCGTGGTCGGGATCAACCAGCTGACGTTCGCGTTCGGGCCGTCGCTCGTCGGCGTCGTCCGCGATGCGGCGGGGAGCTACGCGGCCGGGCTCGGCGCCTGCGCGGCGCTCCAGGCGATCAGCGCCGCGCTGATCCTCACGGGACCCGGGCCGCTTGTACGTGCCGGCGAGTCGCTACGCGCGCCACAGCGCTCGTGACGCGAGGCCGGCGCCCTCGACCAGCGCGCGCAGCTTGTGCCAGACGATGTTGGTATCGACCTGCACCCGGCCGGCGAACGTGCCGAATCCGCAGTCGACGCCGGCGATGACGTTCTCGCGGCCGACCACGCCGGCGTAGCGCTCGATCCGCTCAGCGACCAGCTCGGGGTGCTCGATGAAATTCGTGGTGGAGTCGATCACGCCCGCCACGAGCACCTTGCCGTCGGGCAGCTTCACGTCCCGCCACACCTTCCACTCGTGCTCGTGGCGCGGGTTCGCGCCCGCGATGACCAGGCCCATGGGCCGCCCCTTGATCACCACGTCGGCGATGTCCTTGAGCGGCACGTCGCGATGATGCGGCCCGCCCGTGCTCGCCCAGCACACGTGCATCCGCATCCGATCCGCCGGGATGTCGGCGACGGCGTGGTTGAGCACCTCGACGTGCATCGCCGCGATGTCACGGAACTCGCGCAGGCTCAGGTGCGCGAACTGCGTGTGGCGACCGAGCGCCAGGTCGGGGCAATCGAGCTGCAAGAGAAACCCCGCGTCGACGATCGCCCGGTACTCACGCTTCATCACGTCGGCGAGGGTGTAGAGATACTTCTCGTCGCTCGGGTAGTAGCGATTCTGCAGGAAGCGCCCGATCTGCCCCGGCGACGGCGAGGTCATGAACACTTCGTCCGCTCCGGACGCCGCGGCGGCATCCTTCAGGCTCTGGATGTCGCGCTCGACCGCCGGCCAGTCCTTCCACTCGATCGGACCGGTGCACGCCGGCCGCTTCTGGAAGGGCGGCGCGAACTGGCGCGCCATCTCGGTCCACTCCGGGAACTCGTCCACGTCGGGATTGGGCCACGACGAGCTTTCGCCGGCGAAGCCCGTCAGCCGGTCCTTGACGTAGATCGTGTAGTCGGCGCGGCCCTGCTCGCCGTCGTTGACGACCGACAGGCCCGTCGCGCGCTGCTTCTGGACGACGTCGAGCACCGCCGCGCGCGTCCGGCCGGCCAGCGCGGCCTCGTCGCCGAGCCGGCCTTCCTCCCGCTCCTGAAGGAGCCGCAGCAGGTCCTTGGGCCGGGGGAGACTGCCGGTGTGCGTCGTGAGAATGCCGTCCGTGCTCCGCTTCACCGGACCCTCACGGCGACTTGTGCAGCCGGCCGTCCTTCATGATCGCGAGCAACGCGTCGCGGTTCTGCAGCCGCTTGATGTCCGCCAGCGGGTCGCCGTCGACCAGCACAAGGTCGGCGAGAAAGCCCGGCTTGACCTGACCGAGCTCGTTCGGCATTCCCATGATCTCGCCGCCCAGCTTCGTGGCGGCGACGAGCGTCTCCATCGGCGTGAAGCCGAGCACGTCGACGAACAGGTGCAGATCGCGCGCGTAGGTGCCGTGCGGGTTCCACGCAAAACCGTAGTCGCCGCCGGGCAGCACGCGAATGCCGCGCTTGCGCATCCGGCCCATCGTGTCGATCGAGGTCTCGAGCTGGCTCATGAGCCCGCGCGCGCGGACGACCTCGGGCGTGAAGCCCCACTCGCTGCCCGCGTGGCAGGCCTGGTACGCGAGCCCGAGCGCCGGCACCACGAAGCACCAGTCGCGGTTGGCCTCGAGCTGGTCCAGCGCTTCTTCGTCCGCGAAGTTGGCGTGATAGATGATGCCGAGCCCGTGCCGGATGCACATCTTGACCGAGTCGGCGCTGCGGGCGTGGGCGCAGACGCGGATGCCGCAGGCCCGCGCGATCTCCATCGCCGCCTCGACCTCGGTGTCGGTCATCACCGCCCGGTCGGCACGGCTGCTGGGCGGCCCCGCATGACCGGACACGTTGAGCTTGAACAGATCCGTGCCCTCCCGCACGAGGAGCCGGCAGATCTTCCGCACCTCGTCGGCCCCGTCGGCGACCCACGCGAAGGTCGGCGTGTCGAGGTGGGGCAGATGCAGCTCGTTCTCGTCGCCGAGCCCGCCGGTGACGGTGATCTCCGGTCCGTTGGCGAGATAGCGCGGCCCGGGGATGCGGCCGGCGTTGATCTCGTTGCGGATCACGATGTCCAGGCGCGGCTTGGCCGAGGCGCCGGACAGCACGCTCGTGTAGCCGCAGTCGAGCATCGTCTTGGCGTTGCGCATCGTGATCAGCACGTGCTCTTCCGGCGGCAAGGCCGTGAACGCCGAGTTCGACGGCGCGTCGGGATAGCTGACGTGGCCGTGCGGCTCGATCAGGCCGGGCATCAGGGTCGCGCCGGCGCCGTCGATCACCCGCGCGTCATGGCGCGGCAATCCCCCGCCGCGTTGAACCGCGGCGATGCGCTGCCCCTCGACCAGCACGTCGGCCGCAAACGGCGCCGCACCGCTGCCATCGAAAACCGTGGTGTTGGCGATCAGCGTGCGATCCATCACACCCTCCCCGAGTCCGCTCACAATAGCACGCGGCGCCCGGCGTTCAGGCGGCGCTAGCGCGCGGCCTCCAGCGCGACTTCGCCGAGTCCATCGATGACGAATCGAATGCGATCGCCGGCGGCCGGAAACTTGGTGGTGATGCTGCTGCCGGTCATCACGATCATGCCGGCCTCGAGCCGGCGGCCGCGGCTGTTCAGCAGATTGGCCAGCCACGCCAGCGCGTCGAAGGGATGGCCCATCGCGTCGCCGGTCTTGCCCTGGCCGGCCGGCTGATCGTTGACCCAGCAGCGCGTCACCGCGTGCTCGAGGTCGACCCGGCGCCAGTCGCTGACCGCCGGTCCGAGCACCACGCCGCCGTTCCACGTGTTCTGCGCGATCAAGGTGAACGCGTCGAGCGTCTTGTAGTCGGCATCGCCGTCCTCCACCAGCTCGAAGGCCGGCAGGCACGCGGCCACCTTGCTCGCGACCGAGGCGCGCGTCCAGGGCCCGCCGCTGGCCGGCAAGGCCTCCGCGAGGCGCACCGCCACTTCGAACTCGACGCCGAGGTGGTGATAGCCCGCGACGACGACGCGGGCCGGCGAGGCGTGGACGACCTTGGAGAAGATCGCGCCGGCAGCCGGCTGATCCACTCCCGTCATCTGCTGCATCGCCTTGGACGTGAGCGCGATCTTCCAGCCGGCGATCTCCCCGCGGCCGGCCGCGGCCATCACCTTGTGGAGCGCATCCTGGATTCGATAGGCGTCGTCGAGCGGCGCCTTGCGCAGCGCGGCGTCGAGCGGGCGATAGCGCGTGCGCGACCGGTAGGTGTCGAACGCGGCACGCGCGGTCGCCTCGATGGTCTCGTGGGTCAGCATCAGCCGGTCCTCCTCTTCTGCGTGGGCGACTTCTTCGAGCGCGATGGCATTGCGGCGCCCAGCGACGCCAGCAGCCGCGGCGGCGCCACCTGGCGATACGCTTGCTCGACCAGGCTGGCCACCTGAGCCCAGTTGGGCCGCCGATCGATCCGCACGCCGACCCATCCGCGGGGCCCGACGTAGGGCGGACGGAAAAATCGCTCGGGGTCGGTGAAGATCATCGCTTCCTGCTCGCCGAGCGGGGCGGGCAGCCACACGGCCAGATGCTCGGCGCCGTGGTGGTGATCGTCGAGCTGCGCGAAGAGCTTGCCTCTGACGCGCCATGTCGGCTCGCCCCACGCGATCTTCTCGGCGGCTTCGGGCAGCGCCAGACAGATCTTGCGCAGGCGCTGCACCGGCGTCGATGCGGCGCCCGCGCGCTTCGAGCTCGATCGCGACGCCATCGTTCGCCGCGCGCCTACTCGTACATCGGACGGCGATCGAGCAGCCTGAGCCAGCCGGCCACGATCCGGTAGATGAACCACAGCCCCACGACCATGAGCGGGATCCAGGCGATGAGCAGGCCGACGCCGAGCGTGAGCACCACGAAGGCC
>DATEMW010000188.1:0-2040 GCA_035275385.1 Candidatus Methylomirabilota bacterium
CAGAACCGCAACCGGATCAAGACACCCGAAGGCCCGCGATGGCTCACCGTGCCGGTCAAGGCCCGGCTCGGCACGCCGATCCTCGACGTGACCGTGGACACGAGCCAGCCCTGGGGCGCCCGCCACTTCGCCTTGCTCGAGCACGCCTACGGCGCCGCCGCGTGCTGGGGTCGGTACCGGGAGGAGCTCGAGGCGTTCTACTGGACCGATTGGGACCGCCTCTCACCGGTGGCCGTCTCGAGCGCCCGGTGGCTGGCCGGCAAGCTCGGGATCACGACCCCGACCCGGTTGGCGTCAGAGATGGCGCTCCCCGACGACGCCCAGGGCGACGCCACGGCCCGCCTGGTGGCCCTCTGCCGGGCCGTGGGCGCCGATACTTATCTGGCCGGTCAGAACGGCGCCCTCTATATGGACATCGCCCAGTTCGCCGCAGCCGGAATCACCGTGGAGACACAGCAGTACGAGCACCCCGTCTATGCTCAGGAACACGGCGAATTCGTTCCGTTTCTTTCGGCCCTTGACTTACTATTGAGTCACGGCGATGAGGCCCTCGGCATCCTCTCGAGAGGGAGCACGTGGTCGCCTCTCACGCCGGAGCCGAAATAAGTGAACATCCTGGCCCTCGGCGCCCATCCCGACGACATCGAATACGGCTGCGGCGGCATGCTCGCCAAGTACGCCCAGCGGGGCCACGCCGTGTACATGTTCGTGGCCTCTGACGGCGCGCTCGGCGGCGACTCCGAGGTGCGCCGGCGCGAGCAGAAGGACGCGGCGCGCATCCTGGGGGTGCGAGAGATCTTCTGGGGCGACTACCGCGACACCGAGGTGCCCCTGTCGCGGGAGCTGATCGTACGGCTCGAGTCGGTGATCAAGAAGACCGACCCCCGGATGATCTTCGTGAACTCGCCCGAGGACACCCACCAGGACCACAGAAACCTCGCCCAGAGCGCGATGTCGGCGACCCGCTACGTGCCGAATCTCCTGTTCTTCGAGGTCCCGTCCACGGTGAACTTCACGCCGAACTGCGCCACCGACATCGCCGACGTGCTCGAGACCAAGCTCGCCGGCCTCGAGGCACACCGCTCGCAGGTCACCAAGACGAACATCGAGGACCTGTCGATCCTGGAGCTGGCGCGGTCCTGCGCGAACTTCCGCGGGATCCAGGCCCGGGTCAAATACGCGGAAGCCTTCCACTCGATCCGACTCCTGCTGAACCTCTAGGAAGGGATCGGGCGTGTCGGAGCCACTCGCTTCTTTCTCAGGCCCACCCTCGGCCCAAGCCGGCCTCAAGGCCCCCGCGACAACAAATCCCGCGACAACAATCCCGCATTCGCGGCCGACTCTTAACGAGGACGACGCCGAGCGCGTCGCGCGGATCGTCCGCAGCGGTCAGGTGGCCCAAGGCCCTGAGGTTGCCGCACTCGAGCAGGAGCTCGCCCAGTTCCTGGGCGTCGCCGCCGCGGCGGCGGTCAGCTCAGGCAGCGCCGCGCTCGAGCTCGCGTTGCGCGCGCTCGACGTTGGGCCCGGGCACGAGGTGATCATCCCGACCTACGTCTGCGACGCGCTCTATCACGCGGTCACGCGCTGCGGGGCGACGCCGGTGCTGGCTGACGCCGATCCCGAGACGCTCGGCCTGTCGGCGGCCGACGCCGCGCGGCGCCGCACATCGCGCACGCGGGCGATCATCGTCGTGCATCCCTTCGGGCTCGCCGTCGATCTCGCCGAGTTCCAGCGGCTGGGCGTCGCCGTGATCGAGGACTGTGCGCAGACGCTCGGGGCGACGCTCGGCGGCCGGCCGGTCGGCGGCCGTGCGGGGCTCGCCGTGTGCTCGTTCTACGCGACCAAGCTCCTCACGACCGGTGAGGGAGGCGCCGTCGCCGGGCCCGCCGATCTGGTCGCCCGGGCCCGCGACACCCGCGACTACGACGGACGGACCGAGCTGGGCCCGCGCTTCAACTACAAGATGACGGACATGCAGGCGGCGCTCGGCCGGAGCCAGCTGCCGCGGCTCGGCGCGTTCATCGCGCGGCGGCGCGCGCT
>DATEMW010000189.1:0-2175 GCA_035275385.1 Candidatus Methylomirabilota bacterium
TGGCGATCGAGGACGTCAACAAGAGCGGCGGCATCAAGGCGCTCGGCGGCGCCAAGATGAAGCTCGTGCTGTACGACACCGGCGACAGCGCGGAGAAGGCCAAGAACGCGGCGCAGCGGCTGGTGGCGCAGGAGCCCGACGTGGTCGGCGGTATCGGCTGCTGGCTCTCGAGCTTCACGCTCGCGGTGACCGAAGTCACCGAGCGCGCCGAGCTGCCGTGGCTCACCCTGTCCTACTCCGACCTGATCACGGGGCGCGGCTTCAAGTACATCTTCCAGTCCGCCCCGACCGCCGACGCGCAGGCCACCGCGCTGCTGCCGCGAGTCGTCGACCTGGCGACCAAGTCGGGGAGCGGGCGTCCGACGAAGGTGGCGTTCGTCGGTGACAACTCCGCCGCCGCGGTCAGCTTCATGAAGCCCATTCGCGAGCACGTCGCGAAGGATCTCGGTCTCACGATCGTGGCCGACGAGGTCTACACGCCCCCGCTCGCTGACGCGACGACGCTGGTGCAGAAGATCCGCTCGGGCCGGCCGGACTTCATCGTGTGCCAGTCGACGAACGTCGGCGACGACAAGCTCCTGCTCGACAAGTTCGCCGAGCGCGGCATCACGGCCAGCACGGTGCCGCTGGTCGGCGGCGGCGGGCACTGGACGGTGCCGGAGCTCATGAAGATCGCCGGCAAGGAGCACCTGGAAGGGATGATCATCGGCCTCGCCAACTGGCCGGGCAAGGATATCGGCGATCTCGAGAAGCGCTTCATCGCCAAGACCAACGAGCCCTGGTTCGGCCACGACTCGATCTTCCCGTACGCGCACGTGTGGATCTTCAAAGAGGCGCTCGAGCGGACGGGATCGGTCGATCGCAAGAAGCTCGGCGAGACGATGCACAAGATCGACCTCAAGGACGGCCCCGCGAAGTACTTCCCCGACGGCCGCGTGAAGTACGACGATCACGGGCGCCGCGTGGGCGCCGAGCTCTGCATCGTGCAGTGGCAGAAGGGCCGGCCGGTGGCGGTGCATCCGGAGAACATCGCGGTCTCGAAGGCGATCTGGCCGAAGCTCTCCTAGCCCTCGCGCGAGCGACAGGAGCGACGGGCCCGACGCGGTGAGCGTCGGGCCCGCTTTCGTTCTAGAGCTTGACCGCGCGAGACTCGGCGGCCGACCGCTCGATCGCGTCGATCAGGCGGTGTCGCTTGATCGCGAGATCGAAATCCGGCTCGAAGCCCTTGGGATTCCCCGCCGTGTCCACGAATCGCTTGTAGGCCTCGGCCACGTTCTGCGCCGAGCCCGCCGGCGTGCTCGCCGGAGCCTGCTTGAAACGGCTCGGCACGTCGACCGCGGTCGCCGCCTCGCGGCCCCGCGTGACCAGCAGGCGATTCGGTCCGACGCTCAGCGCCCCGCCCGCCGTCAGGCTCATCGCACCGGCACGCCCGAAGATATCCAGACGACTCTGGCCGCCGCCGAAGGGAACGCTCGCGATCTGCACCGAGAGCTCGGCGCCGCTCTGCAGCCGTCCGGCGACGTTGATGACGTCCGGCGAATCGACCGCGACGTCCTGTCCGGTCTCGGTGTGCCGCCACGTGTTGATCTTGGTGGCGAGGCGCGCCGAGACTTCCGCCACCTCGCCCAGCACCGTGCACATCGCTTCGATCCCGTGGCCGCCGGCGATCGTCAGCGTGTTCGCGCCGGCTGTGCGCTGGCCCTGCCAGATGCGGCCGGCGCCGCGCTCGAGCTGCGCCGCCGCGAGCACGGTGAGTTGAACGGCCAGCACCTCGCCGATGTGCCCGCCCTGGATCAGCTCACGCGCATAGAGCACCGCCGGGTCGCTGCGCGCCTGGAGCCCGACGATCGTGCGGAGCGAGCGCTCGCGCGCGAGGCCGGCCATCTCTTCCGCCTCTTTGAGGCTGGCACCGAGCGGCCACTCGCAAAACGTCGGCTTGCCGGCCCGCAGTGATTTCATCACGAGGTCGTAGTGCCAGGGCACGCGCACGCAGACCACGACCAGGTCGACCTCCGGGTGCTTGACCATGTCGTCCATGCTGTGAAACGCGAGCGCCGCGCCGAACTTCTGCGCCGAGGCCTTCGCGGTCGCCTCGTGCGCCGTGCAGACGGCTCGCAGCTCGTACTCGGAAAGCGCTTGTAGCGCCGGCACGTGCGCGTTGGCGCCCCACCCGCT
>DATEMW010000190.1:0-3178 GCA_035275385.1 Candidatus Methylomirabilota bacterium
CGGCACGACGATGACGGCAGTCCCGACGCGGATGCGCGTGGTCTTCGCCGCGATGTACGTCGCCAGCTGAGCCGGACGCGAGAGATAGCCGTAGGTCGAGAAGTGATGCTCGGCGAGCCAGACGTTGCCGAACCCGAGCTCTTCGGCCGCCTGGGCGATCTCGACCCCGCGCGAATAGATCTCCTGCGAGGACCGCGCGGACGGCGACTGCATCAAGAGAAACGTTCCGAAATTGATCGCCATCGTCTCCGGGCTCCTGTTATCGCTTCGAGCGCAGACTGTACCAGGGGTGCGGCCGGCCCGGCACCTTGACGCGCAAGGCGTAGACGGACGTGCGGGCGGTGAGGAACAGGGTCTTGAGATCAGGGCCGCCGAACGCGCAGTTCGCGGGCACCTCTTGTGTCCTGATGATGCCCAGACGCGTGCCGTCGGGCGCGAACACCCACGTGCCGCCCGGGCCCGTGCAGAACACGCGGCCCTCGGCGTCGACCTTCATGCCGTCGGGCACGCCGTCAGTCTCGTCGGACGACATGTCGGCGAAGATGCGCCGGCGGATCAGCTTGCCGTCCGGATCGATCTCGAGGGCGTGGATGTACTGCGCGAAGCGCGTGTTGGCGACGTACAGAATGCGCTCGTCCGGCGAGAACGCGAGGCCGTTGGGATACTCGCAGTCGGCGACGAGCGAGGTCTTGCCGTCGGGCGCGATCCGATAGACGCCGGCGGTCGCCAGCTCGCGCTCGGCCAGGGGGACGCGCAGGCCCGGATCGGTGAAGTAGATGCTCCCGTCGGATTTGCAGACGACGTCGTTCGGGCGATTCAGCCGCTTGCCCTCGTAGCGGTCCATCAGCACTTCGCTCTGGACGCCGTTCCAGCGGGTGATCCGCCGGTTGCCGCCCTCGCAGATCACGAGTCGGCCCTGCAGGTCGAACGTCGTGCCGTTGCCCTCGCCGGTGTTCGAGCGCACGAGCTCCGGCTCCTTGCCGGGCGTCAGCTTGTGCAGGTTGCTCCGGCGGATGTCGACGAAATAGTAGAAGCCGTCGGGGTGCCAGAGCGGGCCCTCGGTGAAGACGAAGCCCGTCGCCAGCCGCTCGGCGTCCTTCGACTCGAGGATCGCGTCGAGCGCGTCGGGCATGATCAGCTTCCCCGCTTCTTCGTGCGGATCTCGACGCCGGCGCGCTCTTCCTGGAGCTTGAAGAACGTCATCGAGTCCTTGTCGCCCCATCCGCGCGCGAGCGCCTCCTCGAGCTGCTGCTCAGCGAGCGCCGCGATCATCATCGGCACGTGGTACTCGCGGCCGAGCTCGGTCGCCAGGCCCACGTCCTTGCGCAGGAGCCGGAGCGCGAAGTTCACGTCGTCGAACGCGCCGGGGAATACCGTGTTCGGAATCATGTCCTTGAGCACGCGGCCCTGGCCGAACGAGCTCTTCGCGAGCGCGTCGAGCAGCACCTCGGGGGCCACGCCCGCCTTCACTCCGAGCGTCATGCCCTCGGCGATGGCCATGCGCGAGGCGGCCGAGACCATGTTGTGCACGAGCTTGGCGACCGTGCCGCAGCCGATCGCGCCAACCCACGTGACCTTGTCGCCGATCGCGTCGAGCACGGGCTTGAGCCTCTTGTAGAGCGCCTCGTCGCCGCCCACCAGCACCGCGAGCTTGCCCGAGCGCGCGCCGGGCACGCCGCCGCTGACGGGGGCATCGAGCACGTCGACGCCGCGCTCGGCGCAGATCTTGTGGATCTTGCGGATCAAGGTGGCGGAGTTCGTGGAAAGGTCGACGTAGACCGTGCCGCGCGCGGCGCCCTCGAGCACGCCGTTGGCGCCGAGCGCGACGGCTTCGACCTCGCGGGGCCCGGGCAGGGAGGTGAAGACGATCTCACTCGCCTGAGCGACGGCCTTGGGCGTGTCGGCCCATTTGGCGCCGAGGTCGATGTGAGGCTTGGCCAGCTCGTGGCGCAGATCCGTGACGACCATCGTGTGGCCGGTCTTGAGAACGTTGAGGGCCATCGGCCCGCCCATGTTGCCCAGCCCGATGAAACCGATGCGCATGGTGTCTCCTCCGTCCCGTATTCGCCCCGAGGTTCGGCGGCGGGCCCAGATGATGGGCTGCCGGACGATGTGCTAAGGTACACCAAACATCGGCTAGGAGATCCTCGCGTGCGACGATTTGAGCTCGTCCTTCCTGAGAGCGTAGAAGCCTGCGTCAAAGCCCTCGCCCAAGGCGGCGGCGAATCCAGAGTGATCGCCGGCGGTACCGACCTGGTGCCGCAAATGAAGAACGGAGTGCTCAAGCCCGCCCGCGTGATCGACCTCTCCGGTATCCCGCGGCTGCGCGCCATCGAGGCGGGCAACGGCCAGGGGATCCGGATCGGCTCCGCGGTGACGGCCCGCACGCTCGAGCTGGATCGGGCCGTGCGCGGGCACTACCTCGCGCTGGCCGAGAGCGGCGCGCTCGTCGGCTCCGTGCAGGTCCGCAACCTGGCCACGCTCGGCGGCAATCTCTGCAACGCCGCGCCGTCGGCTGACATGGCGCCGCCGCTCCTGTCCCTCGACGCCGAGGCCGTGATCACCGGACCGAAGGGCGAACGCCGGGTGCCGATCGCGGCGTTCTTCACGGGCGTGCGGCGCACGGTGCTGGCCCCGGACGAGCTTCTGGTCGAGCTCGCCGTGCCCAACCCTGGACCGCGCAGCGGCGGCAACTACGTGCGGCACACGCCGCGGCGGGAGCTGGACATCGCCGTCGTCGGCGTCGCCTCGCAGCTGACGCTCGGAAGCAACGGCGTGTGCACGAAGGCGCGGATCTCGCTGGCCGCGGTGGCGCCGGTGCCGCTCCGCGCGACGGCGGCCGAGCAAGCGCTGGAAGGCCAGCCCGTGACACCGGAACGGATCGCGCGCGCCGCTGACCTGGCGGTCGAGGCCGCGAAGCCGATCAGCGACCAGCGCGGCTCCGCCGACTTCCGCCGCCATCTCGTTCGCGTCCTGACCCGTCGCACCCTGACCACGGCACTCGCCCGCGCGAGCGCTTAGACCAATTCGAGGAGAAAAGACTTGGCCAAGCAGGTTCTGAGCTGCACGGTGAACGACGAGCCGACCGAGGCGCTCGTCCAACCCTGGGACACTCTCCTTGACGCGCTTCGGGAGCGGATGGGGCTGACCGGGCCGAAGGAAGGCTGCGGCACGGGCG
>DATEMW010000191.1:0-3043 GCA_035275385.1 Candidatus Methylomirabilota bacterium
CTGGCGCGGCGGATCGTGGTGCTCCACCACGGCGAGGCCATCGCCGCCGGCGCCCCGACCGAGATCACGCAGGATCGCCGCGTGGTCGACGCGTATCTCGGCGAGGAGTTCGTGCTTGCTCAGGCTTGAGGGCATCGACGCCTTCTACGGCGATCTCCAGGCGCTGTCCGACGTCTCGCTCGAGGTGCGCGAGAAGGAGATCGTCGCGCTGGTCGGCGCCAACGCGGCCGGCAAGTCGACCACGCTTCGCGTGATCTCCGGGCTCGTCGCGCCGCGCCGCGGGCGCGTCCTCTTGAACGACGAGGACCTCACGGGCGTGCCGGCCCATCAGCGTGTCGACCGCGGCATCGTGCAGGTACCCGAAGGCCGCCATCTGTTTCCGTTCATGACCGTGACCGAGAACCTCCTGCTCGGCGCCCACGCCGACCGGGCTCGCGGCGAGCGCGACCGCACGCTCGCCCACGTGTACGGGCTCTTCCCGGTGCTCAGCGAGCGGCGGACCCAGCTGGCGGGCTCGCTCTCGGGCGGCGAGCAGCAGATGTGTGCGATCGGCCGGGCGCTCATGGCCAGGCCACGTGTCCTGATGCTGGATGAGCCGACGCTCGGCCTGGCCCCGGTGCTGGTGGCGAGGATCTTCGACACCGTGAGGACCATCAACGGCCAGGGCGTGACGGTGCTGCTGGTCGAGCAGAATGTCCGTCAGGCGCTGACCCTCGCCCATCGCGCCTGCGTGCTCGAGAGCGGCCGGCTCGTGCTCGAGGGCCAGGCCCGCGAGCTCCTCGGCGACGAACGACTCAAGCGCGCATATCTAGGGCTTTAGCGGTACCTTCCAGAGGAAGAAGATGAACGTCGACAAGAAGCGTCTGGAGCAGTCGATCGAGGAGCTCGGCCGCATCGGACAGACGCCCCGCGGCGGCCTCACTCGCCTGGCCCTCAGCGACGAGGACAAGCGCGGCCGCGACTGGATGGTCGCCCGGATGCGCGAGGCCGGGCTCACGGTCACCGTGGACCAGATGGGCAACATCTTCGGCCAGCGGGCGGGCGAGCCTTCCCTGCCGCCGGTGATGATGGGCTCCCACGTCGACTCCGTGCCGACCGGCGGGCGCTACGACGGCCAGCTCGGCGTGCTCTGCGGCCTCGAGGTGATTCGCACCCTCAACGACCAGAAGCTCAAGACCCGCCACCCGGTAACCCTGGCGATCTTCACCAACGAAGAGGGCGCGCGGTTTCAACCGGCGATGATCGCGAGCGGGGTCATGGCCGGCAAGATCGCGCTCGAGGATGCGTACAACGCCCGCGACAAGGACGGCATTCGCCTGGTCGACGAGCTCGAGCGGATCGGCTATCTCGGGTCCGAGCCCTGCGTGCCCCGTGCCTTCCGCGCCTATCTCGAGCTCCACATCGAGCAGGGGCCGTTCCTCGAGGAAGAAGGGCTCTCGGTCGGCGTGGTCGAGGGCATCGTCGCGATCGCCTGGTCGCGGCTGACCATCCACGGTGTGCAGGACCACGCCGGGCCCACGCCGATGCGGATCCGCCACGACGCGCTGGTCGCGGCCGCCGAGGTGATCACTGGCGTGCGCCGCATCGCCCGCGAGATCGGCGGCGAGCTGGTGACCACGATCGGCAACGTCGTCGTCTCGCCGAACATCGTCAACGCGATTCCCGGCAAGGTCGTGCTCTCGATCGACATGCGCGATCCGAAGGACGCGACGCTCGATGCGGCGCAGGCGCGGCTCGAGCCGATCGTGCGCGAGGCGTGCGAGCGCGAGGGCGTGCGCTACGAGCTCGAGAACTACTGGCGCGTGCCGTACACGCCGTTCGATCGCGAGGTCGTGGACACCGTGGAGCGCGCGGCCCGGACGGCTGGCGCACGCTATCGGCGGATTCGCTCTGGCGCCGGACACGACGCGCAGTACATGGCGGCGATCGGGCCGACGGGCATGGTGTTCGTGCCCTCGCGCGACGGGCGAAGCCACTGCGAGGAAGAGTTCACGCCGATCGAGGACATCGAGCACGGGGCGCGCACTCTGCTGCTCGCCGCCGTGGAGCTGGCCGGGCGCGCCTGATCTCTCCGTGCGCTGCGGAGCAGCTTACTCCGCTGGCGGCAAGCGGTCGCCAGTTACGTAAGGGGCCACGCGCGGTGGGCGGTGGCGCAGGCGCAGGCGCGCGACCACCGGCAGATGATCCGAGGCGACACGCGCCAGACGGCTCCGGTGCACGCTGAACTGCTCGCCCTCGAGGTCTGCGTCCCAGTAGATCCGGTCGAGCGCGAATAGCGGAAACATCGCCGGGTGCGTGCGGCGGCGGCGCATCGGCGAGGAGAACTCGCGCCGGAGCCCGCGCGTCACCGGCCCGCGATGCCATTCGTTGAAGTCGCCCATAAGCACGCGGGGGCCGGCCAGCCGCTCGGAGTCGCGGATAAACGTGCCGAGGATGCCGAGCTGCTCGCGGCGCTCGCGCAGTCCGAGGCCGAAGTGGCAGTTGAACAGGTGCAGCGGCGTGCCGTCGATCTCGAGATCGACGCGCAGGCAGCCGCGCGGCTCGCGCATGCGGCAGCTCAGATCGCAGCGGCCCGAGCCCAGCACCGGTAGCCGGCTCAGGACGACGTTGCCGTAGGTTCCCGTGCCGTAGGCGCGGGTCTCGCCCATCACGAGCTCGGTCATCGCGAGCCGCGTCGCCAGGTACGCCGCCTGATCGGCGGCCGGCATCCCGTTCTCGCGGATCACTTCCTGGAGCCCGACCACGTCGGGCTCGAGCTCGTTGATCACGTCGGCGATGCGATCGAGGTCGCGGCGGCGGTCCAGCCCGACGCCGCGATGAATGTTGTAGCTCACGACGGTGAGGTGCTTCATGCCGCCGCGTCCGTTTGATACTGCGCGAAGTGCGGGTAGAGCTGCACCGGATGCGTGATCGGTGTCGGGACCTTCACGGAAGACGGGTGAATCAGGAATGTGTGCAATTCCTCCATCGATGGACCGGCGTGAGCGCCGACTTCGGCCACGAACGACACATTACCCTGAGGGGCGTCGATCCCGTAAATAAC
>DATEMW010000192.1:0-4942 GCA_035275385.1 Candidatus Methylomirabilota bacterium
TGTGGCGACAGGGCGATCTGGCGTGCTTCATCGTGTCCGACATGGTGTCCGAGTCGGACGTCGAGCGCTTCAAGGACTACTTCGTCCGCCTGCGCCTGGCGACCGAGCCCGTCCCGGCTGATTAGCGCGCGGCCGCGTCACTGAGCCAGCTCGACAGCAGGCCGTCGAGGCTCTCGGGATCGCTCACCGCTCCGCTGAGCGTCCACTCGACGCGTCCGTCGCGAATCCCCACCAGCATCGGCGTGCCGCCGAGCCGAAGGGCCTGCCACGCCTCGGCTTGCTCGTCGGCGTACCAGCGCACACCGCGAAGCTCCGCCGGGACGCGCTGAACGACGTAGGCGCGCGCGTCTTCCTGAGGCGCCCCGATTATCAGGACAGTCCGCTGGGGCAGTCCCCGCGCCCGGAGGCGGCCGAGCGAGGTCAGGAGCTCATCGCAAGGACCGCATCCCGGAATTGCATAGACCAGGATCCACGGCGCTCGCCCGAGCACGTCGACGCTGCCGACCCGCATGCCGTCCGGCGCACGGAGATCGAAAGTCGGCAGCGCGCCGCGCGAGATCGGCGAGACCGAGACGGGCGCCAGGATGACGGCGACGCTCACGAGGGCGGCCAACATGGGTCGGCGCATGGAAGACCTCCTGGTCGCGCTCATCGCCGCGCGACCTCATCCGTCAGGACGACGTCGAGCCGCGCGAGCTCGTCGCTCGGCGCGAGATAGCCTGCGGCATCGCCGTGGAGCTGTCCGCCGTCGACGAAGCTAGTCGCGTAGACCGACACCGGCCCCGCGCCGACGTCGCGAAACTCGTAGACGCCTTCAGCGTTGGTGCTGGTGAATCGGACGAAGTCCGGGCTCGTCGACTCGAGCGCGACCCTGGCGAAGGCGACGCCCTTGCCGTCTCGTCCGACGACGCGCCCCGCGACGCGGCCCGCGGGCGGCAGCTGAGCCTCGACGGACGCCGGCACCTCGAGGCGGGTCAGCTCACCGGCGATCATCGTCAGCAAAGCGGAGTCGCTGTCTTGCACGCTGAGCCTGAACGCTCCGGCGGGCGCGCCGAAGACCACGAACCCCCCGAGCTCGTCGCTGACCGCGGCGAACGCGGAGAAGAGACCGTCCGGTGTCTGGAGAAAGACCGCCGGAAACCGTACGGGCACGCCGGACGAAAACCTCGCGGTGCCGCGGACGACCGAGAGCGGCAGCCTCAAATCGACGGTTCGCGAGGACGCCGGCTGCTCCACGACGAGCGTGATGGGCGCCGGCGCGTGGGCACGGACCGTCGCTCCATCGAGGCCATCCGCGACGCCGGCGAAGCGATAGGCGCCGTTCGCCGCGGTCACGGTGGCCGCCAGACGACTGCCGGTGCCCGGCGCCAGCAGCTCGACCAGGCTTTCGGGAACGGGAGTGGCGCCATCGGCGGCGAAGACGGTGCCCTCGACCATCGTGGCCTGGGCGTTCGACACCGCTGAATCGGGCGCCGCAGCCGCAGCGTCGGCCTGGCTCGCGGCGCTCGACGACTTCGCGGCGCTCGCGAGAGTCGTGGTGTTCGCCTGAACCGTGCCTGCGCTGCCCGCCGCGGCCTGTCCGCCGCCCGCCGCGGCCGCCATCGCGGCGCCGCCGGCGCCGACCGGCGAGCTCATGTCGGCGCGGATCTCGTCGGTCGTAAGCGCGCGCGAATAGATCCGCACCTCGTCGATGCGTCCCTGGAAGAATTCGCCCCACACACTGTTGCCGCCGATGCGAAGCGGACCATCGGACGTGCGAATGGGACCGGTCTGAGCGCGCGTGGCGACCTCGACCCCGTTGACGTACAGCCGCTGCACGGCTCCGTCGTACGTCGTGGCCAGGTGGCTCCACGTGTTGACGGCCAGCGCCGACGGTCCGTGCACGCGCTGACCGGACGCGCTGACATAGACCTGGCCGGCCGGCGTGTTGTTGCTGCTGCTCGAGTAGAGGGCGTAGACCTGTTGACCCGGCTGCTCTTTCAAGATGACCGTGCGCCAGCCGGTACTGACGGTCGGGAACACCCAAGCTTCCAGGGTCAGGCCGGAGGTGAGGTCGAGCGACGCGGAGTCGCTGATCGCGACCCAGTCGTTGACGCCGTCGAAGACCAGGGCGGCGCCGAAGCGGCCCTGGCTCGTCCAGGTAGCGCCGGCGACGAGGCCGGTGTTGCCGCGCCCGCTGCTATCCGCCGCGGTCGCGCCGTTATTTTCATCGAACCCGTACGAGGCGACCAGCCCACCCGGCGCCGGAGGCGGAGGAGGCGGCGGTGGTGGCTCCGGGTTTCGAGCGAACGCGGCGGCGACCGCGGTGTCTGCGGTCAGCGCGAGCGTGCAGGCGGAGGTACCGCTGCAGCCGCCTCCGCTCCATCCGCTGAAGCTCGAGCCCGAATCGGCCGAAGCGGTCAGCGTGATCTGCGTGCCCTCGGGCATGGTCTCGCCGCAGTCGCTGCCGCACGCGACCACGGCGCCCGCGGCCGTCGTGCCGGTCACGGTCCCTGTGCCCGTACCCGACTTGGTGACGGTCAATGTGAAGCTCCGCGGCGGAGGCGGCGCGCCGATCGCCGTGTCCATGTCGGCCTGGATCTCGGCCTGCGTCCGCGCGCGGCTGTAGATTCGGACCTCGTCGACGGTCCCGTGCAGCCGATCGAACCCGGCGCCGAACTGCCCGATGTACAGCGGCTGTGTGTTGGATGCCGGCGTGATGACCTGGGCAACCGACGCGTTCAGCGCTCCGTTCACGTACAGGCTGAGCGAGGCGCCGTCCCAGGTACAGGCGAGGTGGTAGAACTGGCCGGCCGACGCGGTCACTGTCGACCTGGCTGTCACCGCCACGCTGCCGTTGCCGATGATGCACAAGAAGCGGTTCGCGTTGTCCACCTCGAGCGCGTAGTTGTGCTGGGGATCCGAGTTCGGCGCGCCTTTGGAGACGACTCCGTGCCATCGACCGAGCGAGCTCAGACGAATCCACGCCTCGACGGTGCCCGTCCCGCCGAGATCGAGGCGCGGCGAGTCGGGAACGGTCACGTGATCGTCGACTCCGTCGAAGCCGAGACCACTGCCGTAGCGGCCGCTGGTCCACAGCGTGCCGTTCTGCAGTGTCGCCGTCTGGGTTCCGGAGACGTCGGTGGTGGTCCCTCCCGATGCCTCGGCGAACCCGAACAGCGCGTCCCCGGTCGACGGTGGCGGCGGCGGGGGTGGGGGCGGCGGCGGCGCGGGGCTCGTGCCGGGGAATAGCCGGAACGACAGCAGCTGGTTCTGCGCGATCGACGCCGCCAAGGCGCCCGACGACAGCGCGGCGGCGTCGCGGTCGGTCTCGGTGTGCCAGACGCGCCTGGCGCTGGCGATGGTCGGGTCCAAGGTCAGCGAGAAGCTCGCCGGCGTCCCCTTGAGATTCGACACGCGGGCGATGAGCCCCTGGCCGATCCCTTCCTCGGCCGGCTTCAAGGCCCACAGCAGCACGCCGGGATCGGAGATCGAGAGGAACGAGTAGGACACCTCCGGGTAGCCGCTCCCGCCGCTGACGGCGCCGACCGTGAGCGGATTCTGATGGGCGAGCGCGAAGCGCATCGCCGTGGGCTGGTCGTACGCTCCGTGGGACGCGAGCGCGAAGCGCTGGAGGAAATACGAGTCGCCGGCCTGGTTGAGAATCGGGTTCGACGGTCGCGCGCTCGAGCCCAGTACCACCGAAAGCTGCGGCGTCGTGGTGTCGAGATTCGTCACGCTGCTGGCGCCGACCTGCATGAAGTAGGCGTCCACGTTAGACAACGTCATCCCGACCGACCCGGCGCCCGTCATGTCGGCGAAGTGGTTCAAGGTCAAGAAGTCGTAGCGCGCGTTGCGCGGCGAATAATGGCCGCCGTCGCTGGTGAGGCGCGCGCGCAGGATCGCGCCGACCTCCTCGTGGCGGACGTCAGGATTCGTCAGGTTGAGGCTGAAGCGCCAGAGCTGGGTGCCGCCGAAGTTCTGCGTCACCTCGTTGCGGATGTCGACCCGATCCGAGCCGCGCGTCAACGTCACGCGGGTCACGTGCGCGAGCGGCGCCGTGCCGGTCGCGACCAGAGTCACCGACACCGGGCCGGCGTTCTCGATCTGACGCGACCCGCTTCCCGGGCCGAGGTCGTTCAGCCCGAAGCCGCCGGTGGTCCCGGCGAACTCGCGATTGCCCTGCCGCTTGTCGACGAAGCTCGTGATCGCGCCGCGCGGCGAGACCGTGATCCGATAGAACTCGTTCTCCATCACCCCGGTGGACGCGTCGGCCGTCGGGCTGTTCGCGAACGTCTGGCCGGTACCCGAGCGGACCTCGAAGACCTTGTAGCCGACCGACGGCACGTTCGGCGCCTCGATCCGGACGAAGCGAGTCCCGCCGACCGTCACGACCTGGGACGGCACTTCCGCGCCGGTCGCGAGATCGACCACGAGAACCGGCAAGGCGCCGCCGTACGGCAGATCCGCGACGTCGGTTCTGGCCCAGCTCAACGGATTGAAGACGAAGAATCGCGCGGCGCTGCCGGTGCGCGCGATCATCGAGCCCAGCGCGGTTCGAGCGTCGGCCAGGAGGGTATCGACGTACTGCTCGATCTGCCCGGCGACCTGGCGCTGCCACGCGATGCGCTGCGCGCCGGACACCCGCGGCCCACCGTTCTCGAAGTCGTGCTCGAAGTAGAGCCCCATGTTGAGAAACGCGCGATCGCGCGCCGCCTCGCGCCCGTTCATGAACGCGGGATTCTTGAGGCTCACCAGCGTGGCCATGGCTTCGGCCGACCGTAAACGCTCCAGCGAGCGCTTGATCCGGGCCGAGACCTCCGCGAGCGAGGCCGGCGAGAGATCCCACTCGTTGCCGAAGCTGGCGGAGACGGTCGGGATCGACGCGCCGAACAGCTGATCGAACTCCTGAAAGAAGTCGACCGAGTTGGAGACGATGCAGGTTCGGTTCGGATCCGAGTCG
>DATEMW010000193.1:0-13025 GCA_035275385.1 Candidatus Methylomirabilota bacterium
ATGTAGACGTCGCCCACGCCGGGAATGTCCCGGGCATCGGCGATCATGCGGGCCAGCGACGACGAATAGAGGCCGCGGCCGCGGAATCGCGGATCGGTGTAGAAGCCGTAGAGGACCGCGGAGCCCGGCGGCAACGTCCAATCCTGCTTGACCTCGTTCAGGAACGTGCTTTCCTGGCGCTCGATCAGCCAGCCGAAGTGAGCCAGCACGCCGTCCTCGACGTAGGTGTAGCAGTGCTCGCCCTGCTCGAGCCGCTCCGACGCGGTTTCGAGGAACGCGTCGACGCTCGGCTGCCAGCGCTCGACCGGCGCGTAGCAGGCGAGGTCTTCGATCCGGTCCCGCGCGACGCGAAGCCATTCCGGCTGCGTCACCGGCTTGCCGCGCGGAAAGCGGTACAGCCTGAGCTCGAGCGCGCCCCACGTCGCGCGCTTGACGCGGCGAACGGCCTGCATCGGCACGTTCGCGGGCCGTACGTGGCGGATCGTGTGGCGCGCGGCGCGCAGCGCGCGCTTGACCGCGTCGGTCGAGAGGCCGCGCCGCTTGGCGGCGTCGATCAGCCGGCGCTGCTGGCGGTAGCGCCAGGCCGCGGCGTGCGAGAAGAAGATCGTCAGCACGCTCGCTTCGTCGAAGTGCGTGGCGAACCGGTCCTTGTACTCGCCGCCCGGCGTGAGATCGAGTGCCTCGATCCCCTCCTGCTCGAGGAGCAGCGCCAGCTCGTAGAAGAGGAGCTTGCCCGCCGAGTGCCGCGCGTGCCGCGGCGACTGCGCCGGCATCCCCACGAGAACCGTGTTCCCGCTGCGCAGGCCGATGTGCGCGGCAACCAGCTCGTCGTCGACGCGCATGGCCGTGACGTGCAAGAGGTCGGTCTCGCGCTTCAACGCCAAATAGAAGGCCCGCTTCAGTGGATCCTCGCGGAAAGGCAGCGCGTCGTGCGCCGCGCCCTGGCGCAGCTCGTACAGCGGAATGAACTCATCGAGCAAGGCCGCGAAGGCCGTGTCGTCGCGGACGCGCTCGAACGTGATCTTGCCGCCGCGCGCCAGCCGGTTGAGCTTGCTCTTGTTCGCCTTCTTGCGCATCGACTCGCGGACCGAATCAGCCGGGTTGGTCGCCAGGAACGGCGCCGAAAACGGACGGCGGAACCAGCGGCTCCGCCAGCGGGCCGAAGGCACGGACGTCACGCCCGGAGGCGCGAAAAGAAGCTGGAGCTTCCGGCGCGGGAACGCGCGGGCCAGCGCGTCGAGCGCGGCCTCGACGAAGTGCCTATCGGTCGCGAGCCATACGTGATACTCGGCCTGCTGCGCGCCCACGTGGCAGAGCGTCGTGCCGTCACGGCTCTCCGCCAGGAGAAACAGCCCGACGAGCGCCGCATCGATCCAGCCGGTCACGATCACGGGAGCGAAATGCGTGTCGTACGTGCGGTACCACGTGTCGGCGAACGGAGCGTCCTGAAACGCCGTGGCCCACGGGCACGCGCGGTACAGCGCGCGCCAGGCCTCGCGGAACTCGGGCCGGCCGATGAGCTCCAGCGCCGCGTGGCCTCGGTGCATCTCGACTCTGAGCTCGGGATTCGTGACAGGTCCCATCTGACGACGGCGCGCGTACCGCCAGCGCCTTTCCCAGGGTACCTACGGCGCGCGCCCGCGCGCGCCGTGAGCTACCTCAATCCGGCGCCGGGCTTTACCTGAACGCCGGGTCTTATACTGTCGAGCAAGAGCGAGGTGATCATGACTTCTGCATCGCGCACACTATCGCGCACACTTCTGGGCGTGACGCTCGTGGGGCTCGTCGGCTTCGCGGCGGCGGCGCTCGCTCAGCATCAGGGACACGACCATGGGACGACGGCTCCCGCCGCGACGCAGGCCGGCGCCGTCTCGCGGAAGGTCACGATGGAAGAGCTTCACCGGTCCGGCGGCGTGCCGCCCGGCTGGAAGTTCGCGCTGCCCGGCGGCGATGCCGTCAAGGGCCGGCAAGTCTTTGGCGATCTCGAGTGCTACAAGTGCCACGCCGTGAAGGGCGAGAGCTTTCCGGCCTCGGGCGCCGACGCGAAGAACGTCGGTCCGGAGCTGACCGGCATGGGCAGCCAGCACCCCGCGGAGTACTTCGCCGAATCGATCCTGGCGCCCAACGCGGTCATCCTCGAGGGCCCCGGCTACACCGGCCCGGACGGCAAGTCGATCATGCCGAGCTACGCCGACAGCCTGAGCGTGACCCAGCTCGTCGACCTCGTGGCGTTCATCAAGAGCCTGACCGGCGGAGGCCACACGCACGGCGCCGCGCCGGCGGAGAAATCGACCGACATCTATACGGTGCGTCTCGCGTACCACGGCGGCGATCACGCGGGCCACGAAGGCCACGCTGGACACGCGGGCCATGGGGCGGCTGCCGCGGGGGCGCCGGGTCACCTGATGGTGTTCGTGTTCGATCGAGTGACCGGCGAGCCCGTGCCGTACCTGCCGGTGTCGGCCACGATCCAGGCGGCGGGCAAGCCCGCGCGGCGGATCGCGCTGGCGCCGATGGTCGGCGGCCAGGGATTTCACTACGGCGTCGACGTGACCTTGCCGACGGGCGCGCACACGATCACCGTGACGATCGGTGCCATCGGGGTCCGGACGATGTCGACGGTGAAGGGCCGGTTCGCCAAGCCGGCGACGCTCGTGTTCGAACGGGGCACGTGAACGGGGCAAGCGAGGCGCCGCGAGCGGCCGCGGCGCCTCGCTTGCCGAGAATCTCGGACGCGCCGATCAGCTCGTCGCCGACTTCGCCGCGGCCAGTGCCGCGTCGTAGTTCGGCTCGGACCCGATCTCCTTGACGTACTCGACGTGCTTGACCTTGCCGTCCTTGCCGACGACGAAGACCGCGCGCGCGGTGAGCCCGGCGATCGGCCCGTCCTTGATCTCGACGCCGTACGCGGGCCCGAAGGCGCGCTCGCGAAAGTCCGACAGCGTCTTGACCGCCGTCACGCCCGCGGCGCCGCACCAGCGCTTCTGCGCGAACGGCAGGTCGCGGCTGATGGTCCAGATCTCGACGTCGCTGCCGAGCTTCGCCGCTTCCTGGTTGAACCGCCGCGTCTCGGTGTCGCAGGTCGGCGTGTCGAGCGAGGGCACGGAGCTCAGGATCACGACCTTGCCCTTCGCGTCGCTCAGCTTGACGGGCTTGAGCCCGTTGTCGAGCGCGGTGAAGTCGGGCGCGTTCTGGCCGGTCTTCACTTCGGAGCCGCCAAGCGTGATCGGATTGCCTCGCAGGGTGACTTGAGCCATGGGTAATCCTCCCGGGCTGATTCTAGTACACTCGTCGAGCCATGGACCTCGTGTGGAGCGGCGCGCGTCAGGCGCTCGGCCTGCTCGCCGGCGCCGATCGCGAGATCTGGGGCATCCTCTGGCTCTCGCTGCAGGTCTCCGGGAGCGCCACGGTGATCTCGCTGGCGCTCGGCGTGCCGGCCGGCGCCGCGCTCGCGCTCGCGCGCTTTCCCGGGCGCGCTGTGCTGGTGAGCGCCGTGAACACCGGCATGGGACTGCCGCCGGTCGTCGTCGGGCTCTTCGTGACGCTCCTGCTCTGGCGCAGCGGTCCGCTCGGCGAGCTCGAGATCCTCTACACGCCGGCCGCGATCGTGATCGCGCAGGCCGTCATCGCCACGCCGATCGTGACGGCCATCACGCTCGCCGCCGTCGGCCAGGTGCCGCGCGAGTTCCGGCTGCAGCTCCTGGCGCTCGGCGCGTCGCGTGTGCAGATGATCTGGCTGGTGCTGCGCGAGGCGCGGCTGCCGATGCTGGCCGCGGTGATGGCGGGCTTCGGCGGGATCATCTCCGAGATCGGCGCGTCGCTGATGGTCGGCGGCAACATCAAGGGGCAGACGCGCACCTTGACGACGGCGATGGTGCTGGAGACCGGCAAGGGGAACTTTGAGATCGCCATCGCGCTGGCGCTGTTGCTGCTGGCGCTGATCTTCCTGGTGAACTGGCTCTTGACCGCGATCCAGCAGCGCCACGCGCGCTGAGCGGCGGCGGGCGCAGCGCGCGGCCATTGTGTCGAGCTGAGCCTTTTGAACGTTCCGACGGCGGCCGGTAACATGCGACGTCGAGGCCCCGAAACCCATGGCACACGTGCTGCGAGCCAGCGTCCTCGTGCTGTCCCTCCTGTGCCTGCCAACCCTCGCGCTGGCGCAGGAGATCACGCTGTCGGTGGCGATCAGCATGAAGGAAGCGGTCGAGACGCTCGGCCGCCAGTTCACGCAGGCGCGTCCCGGCGTGACGCTTCGCTACAACTTCGGCTCCTCGGGCGAGCTGCAGAAGCAGATCGAGGCCGGTGCACCGGTCGATCTCTTCATTTCGGCCGCGCAGCGGCAGATGGACGAGCTCGAGCAGAAGAGCTTGATCGACCCGGCGAGCCGACGGGTGTTCGCGCGCAACGTGTTGACCATCATCAAGCCCGCCGGATCGGCGCTCGACATCTCGAAGCCCGCGGACCTCCTCGATCCGAAGGTGCGCCGGATCGTCATCGGCAATCCGAAGACCGTGCCGGTCGGCCAGTACGCCGAGGAGAGCCTGAAGGCGCTGGCGCTCTGGGATCGAGTGCAGCCGAAGCTCGTGTTCGCGGAGAACGTCCGTCAAGCGCTCGACTACGTCGCGCGGGGTGAGGTCGAAGCGGGCTTCGTGTACTCCACCGACATCCTCGTGCGCGCGGGACAGGTTACCGAAGCGTTCCGGCCGGCCGAAGATACCTATCGACCGGTGACCTATCCAGCGGCCGTCGTGAGGGACTCCCGTCAGCCCGCGCTCGCCCGCGCCTTCATCGATCTGCTGATGTCCCGCGAAGGACAGTCGGCGCTCTCGCGCCTGGGGTTTCAGCCGCCGCCGTCCGGGTCGCGCTGATCCCAGACGGCGCGACCGACTCAGCGTCGCGTGCGCCAATCTCCGCGCGGGGGCTCCGTCTGCTTGCTCGCGCGTCGCTGATGGCGGCGGCCGCGGGCGGCGATGTCGCTCGGCGTGGGTCCGCTCGGACCGACGGCATCGTCGATCCGATTGCGCGCTGCCACGAGCTGCTCGAGCACGAGGCGGCCCGTCTCGGTCAGGGCCATCCCGCGCGACGTGCCCTTGCCGGGGCGCGGGGTCGTGAGCGACGCGCCCAGCGCGGACTCGGCCTCCTTTAGATAGCCCCACGCGTGCCGATAGGACCAGCCGATCTGCTTCGCCGCGCGCAGCAACGAGCCGTGCTCGAGGACGCCAAGCAAGAGCTTCAATCCGCCGTCGCCGATGACGAAGCGCCCGTCTCGCTCCATCCATACCTTGGTCTTGATCACGGCGCCGGGCAGGATTTCCGGATGACTCTGCTCGCGCGCGGCGCTCGTCTCGTCGGGCTGGCTGCGTTGAGGCGTTGTCATGAGGTCATTCTAGCCGGATTCGTCCGGGCTCCCGCCGGGCGCGCTGGTCATTATGTGTATTCGAGCAACTTGAACGCGTCTACGCCGGTCGCGGTGGGCCGCGTGCATCGTGCGTCCTGAGCGAAACGGCGCGAGCATGGCATAGTACCCGCGATGAGCGCCGATGCCGTGACCGCCCTGGCTTTGTCGATCCGCGTCGCGCTGGCTGCGACCCTGCTGAACGCGCTCATCGGGATACCGCTCGCATACGTGCTCGCGCGCCGCGCGTTTCGCGGTCGCGCGCTGGTCGATCTGCTCGTGACCCTGCCGCTGGTGCTGCCGCCGACGGTCACCGGCTACTACCTGATCGTCGTGCTCGGCCGGCGCGGCTGGCTCGGGGCGCCCGTCTATGCTGTGACCGGCTGGAGCGTTGCGTTCACCTGGTATGCCGCGGTGATCGCCGCGACGGTGATGGCGCTGCCGCTGCTGGTGCGCACCGCGCGCGCCGCGATCGAGTCGGTCGATCGCGAGCTCGAGAAGGCGGCGTTCACGCTCGGACGCTCGGAGTGGCGCACGGCGCTCGAGGTCACGTTGCCGCTGGCGAAAAACGGCATCATCGCCGGGCTCGTCCTGGCGTTCGCCCGCGCGCTCGGCGAGTTCGGCGCAACCTTGATGCTCGCCGGCAACATCCCAGGCAAGACGGCGACCGTGCCGCTGGCGATCTACACCGCGGTGCAGACTGGCGAGATGGGCGAGGCGGTCGCGCTGGTGCTCGCGCTCACGCTGCTCTCGTGCATGGTGCTGGTGCTGGCCGGCCGGCTCGGGGCGCGGGCCACATGAAGCACCGGTTCGCGGTCGAGATCACCAAGCGGCTGCCGGGCTTTACGCTGGACGTCGCGTGGACCGCGGGCGACGGCGTCGCCGTGCTGTTCGGACCGTCGGGCGCCGGCAAGACGCTCACGCTCCAGTGCCTCGCGGGCCTGATCCACCCCGACGCCGGACGGATCGTCGTCGACGACCGCGTGCTGTTCGACGCCGCGGCCGGCGTGAATTTGCCGCCGCAGCGGCGCCGGGTCGGCTACGTCTTCCAGGGCTACGCGCTGTTCCCACACTTGACGGTCGCCGAGAACGTCGGCTTCGGGCTGCGCGACCGGCCCCGCGCCGTCCGCGATACGCGGGTCGCCGACGTGATCGCGCGGCTCGATCTCGGCGGTCTCGAGCGGCGGCGGCCATCCGAGCTCTCGGGCGGCCAGCGGCAGCGCGTGGCGCTCGGGCGCGCGCTCGCGATCGATCCGGCGCTCCTGCTGCTGGACGAGCCGCTCTCAGCACTCGACGCGCCGTTGCGCCGCGCGCTGCGCGACGAGCTGCGCTCGATCCTGAGCGGATGGGGCACCGCGGCCGTCGTGGTGACGCACGACTTCACCGAGGCGTACCGGCTCGCCGACCGGATCATCGTCTATGAGAGCGGCCGCGTGATTCAGGCGGCGC
The DNA here is from genome assembly GCA_035275385.1 of Candidatus Methylomirabilota bacterium. Classification (GTDB taxonomy): domain Bacteria; phylum Methylomirabilota; class Methylomirabilia; order Rokubacteriales; family CSP1-6; genus AR31. Next base: position 6,845 of record DATEMW010000193.1, read on the forward strand.
CGCGGGCCGAGCTCCTGTGGCAGCCCGCGTCCGAGGCGGTCGCGCGTGTCATGGGGCTCCGCAATGTGCTCCACGGCACCGTGGTGAAGGCGATGCCTGACCGCATCCAGATCGCCTGGCGCGGCCACGTGCTCGAGGCGGTGAACTCGCCGACGCACTCGTACCTGCCCCAGCCCGAAAGCCCGATCGCCTTCTTCATCCGCCCGGAGTACGTGAGGCTCGTCCGCAAGGATCGGAGCGCGCCGGACGCGGCCCACCACATGAACCTGATGCGCGGCACGGTCGCGGGCGAAGCCGACTTCGGTACGGTGTGGTCGCTACGCATGCGGCTCGACGCTGCCGGCGCGCCCGCGCAGGGCGACTTCGACCTCGAGGTCGAGGTGCCGCACCTCGTCTACGAAATCCTCGACATCGAGCACGACCGGCACTGGGAGTTCTCGATCCACCGCGGCTCGATCCACGTCCTGCCGACGTGACGCCGGCCAAGGTCCTCGAGCTGGCCGGCGTGCGCGTGACCTACGGCGGCGCGACAGTGCTCGACGTCCCGTCGCTCGAAGTCCGCGAGGGTGAGATCCTCGCCGTCGTCGGTCCGAACGGCAGCGGGAAATCCACGCTGTTGCGCGTTGCCGGATTGCTCGAGCGGCCGACTCAGGGCACCGTTCGATTCCGTGGGCGCGTGGTCGACGCCGGCAGCTCGCTGGCCGAGCGCCGCCGCATGGGGACCGTGTTCCAGCATCCGCTGCTCGCCGACATGACCGTCGCGCAGAACGTCGCGCTCGGCCTCAAATTCCGCGGTGTGGCCGACGAGCGCGGCGCGCGCGTCGAGCGCTGGCTCGAGCGGCTCGCGATCGCGCCGCTCAGAGATCAGCGGGCGCGCACGCTCTCGGGCGGACAGGCGCAGCGCGTGGCGCTGGCGCGCGCGCTGGTGCTCGAGCCCGAAGCGCTGCTGCTCGACGAGCCATTCGCCGGGCTCGATGCGCCGTCGCGCGCCGAGCTCTTGCCCGAGGTGGGCGCGATCCTGCGCCGCGATCGCGTCACCACCGTGCTGGTGACCCATGACCGCGGCGAAGCGCAGGCACTCGGCGATCGCGTCGCCGTGCTCATGACCGGACGCATCGCGCAGCTCGACGAAACGGCCCGCGTCTTCGGAGCGCCCGCGTCCGAAGACGTCGCGCGGTTTATCGGCGTGGAGACCCTGGTGACAGGGACCGTGCGCGCGCGAGAGGCGGGAGTGACCGTCGTCGAGGTCGCCGGCCGGAAGCTCCAGGCGGCGGCCGACGCCCGGGTGGGCGAGCACGTCAGGCTCGGGCTCAGGCCCGAGGACGTCACGCTGCTACTCACGGCCGAGGCCGCGTCGCTCTCCAGCGCTCGCAACTATCTGGCGGGAACGGTCGTGCGTGTCACGCCATCGACGCCGGCCGTCCGCGTCGTCGTCGACGTCGGCTTTCCGCTCGTGGCGACCGTGACCGCGCGCTCGGTCACCGAGCTCGGCTTGACCGAGGGGGCCCGCATCGTCGCCGCCTTCAAAGCGAGCGCCGTGCAGCTGGTCGGCCGCGTCAGTTCTGACAACGTGGCTTGACCGAACGCCGTCCCGGCGAGCCAAGCGACTGATTTTCAAGCGCCCGCTGCTTGGCATCGGCGCTGCTTCAATCTCCGCGGGATGGAGTCATTCGGGCATCACTGGGCTTTCCTCGACGGCTCGCTCGATCCGAGATCTGCCTTTCCCGGCTCCTACGAGCCGATCCTCGTCACGCTCTCGATCATCGTCGCATCGCTCGCGGCCTACGCCGCGCTCGGCCTCGCCGAGAGGATAGGCGCTTCCGATAGGCCTCTCGCCAAGCGATCGTGGCTTGCCGTCGGGGCCGTGACCATGGGCGTTGGAGTCTGGGCGATGCACTTTCTCGGCATGCTGGCGTTTCGGCTGCCGGTGAAGGTCCACTACGACGTCTCGATCACTCTGGTTTCAGTGGTCCCGGCCGTGCTGGCCAGCGGGATCATGCTGCACGTCATCAGCCAGCCGCGGATCTCTGCAAGCCGACTGATCCTCGGCGGCGGCCTCATGGGGGCCGGCATCGGCGTCATGCACTACACGGGCATGGCCGCGATGCAGATGAACGCGGTGATGCGCTACGATCCGCTGCTCTTCGTCGTGTCGGTCATCGTGGCGGTCGTGCTCGCGACCACCGCGCTCTACACGAAGTTCATCGCGAGCAGCCGGCACGGCGATGTCAACCGCCACTGGCCGACCAAGCTGGGCGCCGCGTTCGTGATGGGCTGCGCGGTCGCCGGAATGCACTACACCGGCATGGGCGCATCGTATGTGTTCCCCGGTGCGAGCCTTCACCCGGTCTCGGTGGGGCTGGACCCGACGTTCCTGGGCGCCTGGGTCAGCGTGGCCACCGTGCTCATCACCGGGCTCGCGATCTTCGTCACCGTGGTCGATAGCCGGCTGGAAGCCGCGGCGCAGTCGGAGCGTCTGAGTCGGTCGCGGCTGCTCGAAGCCATCGAGAGTATTTCGGAGGCCTTCTGCCTCTACGACCGGGACGATCGGCTCGTGCTCTGCAACCAGCGATATCGCGAGCTCGCCGACGCCGCGGGCGCGGACCGCCTGGTCGGCATGAAGTTCGAAGAGGTCATGCGGCTGGTCGCCGAGCGGGGGCGGGTGGCCGACGCGCGCGGCCGGGTCGATGCGTGGGTCGCCGAGCGCGTGGCCCGGCATCGCACCCCGCGCGGTCCCTACGTGCAAGAGCTCGCCGGCGGCCGCTGGCTTCAGGTGAGCGAGCGGAGGATCGAGGAGATCGGCACCGTCGCCGTTTACACCGACATCACGGGCCTGAAGGAGGCCGAGGCCGAGATGGCCGATGCCATGCGCGCCGCGAGCGAAGCGCGTACCGCCGCCGAGGAGGCGAGCCGCGCGAAGAGCGCGTTTCTGGCGACGATGAGCCACGAGATCCGGACTCCCATGAACGGGGTCATCGGCATGACCGGGCTCTTGCTCGATACCGACTTGACGGACGAGCAGCGCGAGTACGCGGAGGCGGTGCGCCGGTCCGGCGAAGGGCTCCTGACGATCATCAACGACATCCTCGACTTCTCGAAGATCGAAGCCGGCCGGATCGACTTCGAGGACATCGACTTCGAGCTTCACGTCGGGGTCGAGAACGTGCTCGAGCTCCTGGCCGAGCGCGCCTACGGAAAGGGCCTGGAGCTCGCATATCTGCCACGCGAGGGCCTGCCCAGGTGGGTGGGAGGCGACCCCGGACGGCTGCGACAGGTGCTCACGAACCTCGTCGGCAACGCGGTGAAGTTCACCGAATCGGGTGAGGTGGTCGTGCACGCCGACCTGGTCGAGCAGACGGCCGACGACGCCCTGATCCGCTTCTCGATCGTCGACACCGGGATCGGCATCGCGCCGGAAGTCCACGATCGGCTCTTCCAGTCGTTCACGCAGGCCGACGAGTCCATGACCCGGCGCTACGGGGGCACCGGTCTCGGGCTGGCCATCTCCAAGCGGCTCGTCGAGATGATGGGGGGCGCCATCGGCGTCGAGAGCGTTGTGGGAAAAGGGAGCACGTTCTGGTTCACCGTGCGATTGGCCAAGCGGCCGGCGCCGTCGAACGCCAAGCGGGTGAATCTGGCGGGACTGGGCAGCCTGCGCGTGCTCGGCGTCGACGACCACGCGACGAACCGAGCGCTCCTGGCCGGTCAGCTCGGCAGCTGGGGTATGCACGTCAATTGCGTGCCCAATGCCTCGCGCGCGCTCGAGTCTCTGAGGCTGGCTCAACGCGATGGCCGGCCCTACGACCTGGCGATCCTCGACCACCAGATGCCGGACATGGACGGCATGATGCTGGCGCGGACGATCAAGTCGGATCGCGCGCTCGCCGGGATTCCCCTCGTGCTGCTCACCTCGGTGGGCTATCGCGGGGCCGCCGGAGAGGCCAAGGATGCGGGCTTCAGCGCGTTCTTGATCAAGCCAATCAGACAGTCTCAGCTGTACGACTGCATCGCGAGCGTGATGCACCTTGCGGGCGACTCGACGCCCCAGCGACTCATCACGCGCGATCTCCTCCCCGAGATCCAGCCGACGCGCTCCCGAGTCCTGGTCGTCGAGGACAACGTCATCAATCAGAAGCTCGCCTCCCGCATGCTGGAGAAGCTCGGCTGCCGCGTGGACGTGGTCGCCAACGGCCTCGAGGCCATCGAGGCGATCGGCCGCATCACCTACGACTGCGTCTTCATGGACTGCCAGATGCCGGAGATGGACGGATTCGAGGCGACCCGGGCGATCCGCCAGCGCGAAGCGCGCACCGGCGCGCACATCCCGATCGTGGCCATGACCGCCAATGCGATGGAGAGCGATCGCGAGCAATGCCTGGCCGCCGGGATGGACGACTATGTCTCGAAGCCCGTGCAGCCTGCGGAGCTTCGGGCGACCCTCCAGAAGTGGATTCAGCTCGCCGAAGCCTGACGTCCGACCCGGCAATTGCCGGAAATACTGGGGTTGCTGTCCCGCCGACCACTACCTGTCCGGGTCAAGCTTGACACTTCCGGGGCTCCGAGGCTATAACGAGGCGACCAAGTTAGTCGTGACGGTTCCTCCACCGCGCAAAGGAGGCCTCGCATGGATCAGGAGCCCCTCATCGAACGACTCACGGCCGAGAACGAGGAGTTCCGGCGCCTTCGTGGCGAGCATCGCGCCCACGATCAAGAGCTCGAGGCGCTCAAGGGAACGATCCCGCTCTCGGCGGAATCGCAGTGGCGAATCAGCGAGCTCAAGAAGTTGAAGTTGATGGCCAAAGACCGGATGGAGACGATCATCCGGCACGCTCGATCCGGCGTCACCGCCTGACGAACGGTCGCCGAGCGAAGGCGCCGAGCCGCCTCTCGCACCTGTCGCCAGCGGGCGACGCCCGGATGGTGGACGTCTCCGACAAGCGCGAGACGGTCCGCGAGGCGGTGGCGCGAGCGATGCTCCGCATGAAGCCGGCGACCTTGCGCGTCATCCGGCGAGGCAACGCCCCGAAGGGCGACGTACTGGGCGTCGCACGCACCGCCGGTATCCTGGCCGCCAAGCGGACCCCGCAGCTCATCCCGCTCTGCCATCCATTGCGCATCACCGGCGTCGACGTCACTTTCAGCGATGATCTGCGCCGCGGCGAGCTCACCGTCGAGGCTCGCGTGCGCACCGTCGACAAGACCGGCGTCGAGATGGAGGCGCTCACCGCGGCCGCGGTCGCCGCGCTGACCGTCTATGACATGGTCAAGGCCGTCGAGCGGGGCGTGACGATCTCGAAAGTGCAGCTGGTCGAAAAGCTCGGCGGCAAATCCGGCCACTGGCGCCGCAACCCGACAAGCAACCAACGATGAGCATCGCCGTCCGGAGCCGGGTCGCGTCTATTTCAGGCCACCCTCGGAACAAGCCGGCCTCATGGCCCCCGCTACAATAAATCCCGTGAAAACAAATCCCGTGAAAACGGCTTTAATTCATTCCGACGCCTGGACCCGGTTCGACTATGGGCCGCAGCATCCGCTGCGCATGGAGCGGCTTGGGCTCACGTGGCGGCTGATGCAGGCGTATGGCCTGACCTCGGGAGCAACGGTGCGCGCGCCGGAGGCCGCGGACGAGAGCGCCTTGGCGGTCTATCACGGCGCCCAATACCTCGAAGTGCTCAAGGCGTGCAACAGCGGCAAGGCGCCGATGGGCGCCGAGCGCTTCGGGCTGGGGCCGGGTGACAACCCCGTCTTTCCCGGGCTGTGGGACGCCGCGCGGCTCTGCGCGGCCGGCTCGATCCTCGCGGCCGATCTGGTGCTGAGCGGCGAGGCGGATCGCGTGTTCCACTTCGCCGGCGGCCTGCACCACGCGATGCCCTCGCGCGCCTCAGGGTTCTGCTATGTCAACGACGCCGTGCTGGCGATCCTCCGATTCCGCGAGCGCGGGCTGCGCGTGCTCTACGTCGACATCGACGCCCATCACGGCGACGGCGTGCAGCACGGCTTCTACGGCGACCCGGGCGTGCTGACGATCTCGACGCACGAACGCGGCGACTATCTCTTCCCGGGAACCGGGTTCGTCGAGGAAACGGGGAGCGGCGCCGGTGTCGGCTACTCGGTCAACCTGCCGCTCGAGCCGTTCACGGACTCGTCGGTCTATCTGCCGGCGTTCGAGCAGGTCGTGCCG
>DATEMW010000194.1:0-5129 GCA_035275385.1 Candidatus Methylomirabilota bacterium
GTCGATGAAGCCCAGATCGCCCGTGCGCAGCCAGCCGCCGGGCATGAGCACCTTCGCGGTGGCCTCGGGATTGTTGTAGTAGCCCTTCATCACACCGGGACTCTTCACGCAGATCTCGCCTTCGACCCCGGCCGGCCGCTCGCCGGTGCCCTCGTCGAGCGGCGCCAGGATCTTCACCGAGACGCCGCGACACGGCTGGCCCACCGACAGGAACCGGCCGCTCGGATCGAGCCGCAGCGGGACGCCGCGCGGCCAGATGGCGACCGCCAGGGTGGCTTCGGCCAGGCCGTAGCACGGTGAGATGACGCGCTTGAGGCCGAAGTGCGACTCGAAGGCCTCGATCGTGGACGAACGGACCGGCTCGGCGCCCGACAGCGCCGCCTTGAGACTGCCCAGGTCGAGCCCGGTGGTGTCGCGGACGTTGCGCACGCAGTTGCGATAGCCGAAGTCCGGCGAGACCGTGAAGGTCGCGCGGATCTCGGTGATCAACGTGAGCCACTGCCGCGGATTGCGCAGATCCGGCGGCAAGAGCCAGATCGGCGTCGGGAGCAACGGCGGGGTGAAGGCGCAGCCGATCAAGCCCATGTCGTGATAGAGCGGCAGCCACGAGACGACGCGGTCGTCGACGGTGATACCCGCCGCTTCGGCCATGAAGTGGATGGTCGACACGACGTTCTGATGCGTGAGCATCACGCCGCGCGGACGGCCCGTGCTGCCCGACGTGTACTGCAGGAACGCCAGATCGTCCGGCCGTGCCTCGACGAACGGCGCCGGCGACGGCGCGTCGATCTCGAGATCCGGCGGCTCGAGCACCATGCGGACGTTCGGCGCGAGCGCGCAGCTCTCGTCCACGCCGGTGCGGAACCAGCCAATCGTCGCCACCGCGATCGCTTCGGAGTCGCGGAAGATCGCGGCCGTCGTCTCGACGCCGAGGGTGGGGTAGAGCGGGACCGGGACGGCGCCGACGCGCAGCGCACCGAAGAACGTGTAGAAGAACTCGGCGCACGTCGGATAGATGAGGCAGATCTTGTCGCCCGGGCGCACACCGGCCCGTACCAGGCCGGCGGCGTAGCGCCCGCTCTGCTCCCACATGCGCCCGTAGGTCACGGTCTCGTCGTACAGGCGGAAGTACTGCTGGTCGGGCGACCGGGCCGCGCGCCGGCGCATCATCTCGGTCAAGGTCGAGGCCGATCTCACATCGTCGTCGACCATTCAGGCCTCCTCGGCGCGGGCGGTTCTAGTCAATGCGAGGACCGAGCGTCGCGGACGTCGAGTGCGCTTCCCCGTTTCGGAGGTACAGGACCGGGATGGTGTCGCCGGGCTTGCGCTCACGGATCAGGGTTCTGAGCTCTTCGAGCCCGTCGACCGCGGTCCCGGCGAATCGCACGATCACGTCGCCCTCGCGCAGGCCGGCTCGCTCGGCGCCCGTCCCCGACATCACGCTCGAGAGTCTCAGGCCGTCGCCGCCCGGGCGCGGGACGGCGACGACGCCCAGCAGCGCGCCGCCGGACGCTCCGCTGCCCTGATTCTGGTGCCGGGCCGGCCGCGTGACCTGCGCGTAGACCGGGCGGGCCTCGCTGGCGAGCCCATCGACCACGCGCGCGCCGAGCGCGGCGATTCGCGCCATCCCGGCCGCGTCGATCTTGTCGGCGGTATCGCTCGGCTTGTGATAGTCGCTATGGCCGCCCGTGTAGAAGAAGAGCACCGGCACCCCCGCCGCGTAGAACCTGGCGTGGTCGGACGGGCCATACGGCGAGCCGTGCAGGTCGAGTGTCATGCCCTCGAGCTGCGCCGCCTGGCTCACGAGCGCGCGGAGCCGGTTGCCGCTGTCGCCGCCGCCGATGCTCAAGGTTCGACCTTGCAGCCGGCCCACCATGTCGAAGTTCACCATGGCGACGGTGCGATCGAGCGGGACGGCCGGTCGGTCGACGTAGTGTCGCGAGCCGATCAGACCGAGCTCCTCGGCGCCGAACAGCGCGAAGACCAGGGTGCGGGCGTTGCCGCCCGCCGCCGCGAACGCGCGCGCCAGTCCGACGACCACCGCGGTCCCGGAGGCGTTGTCGTCAGCGCCCGGGTAGACGACGCCGTCGGCCAGGCCGAGGTGATCGTAGTGGGCGCCGATGACGACGGCCTCGGGGGCGAGCGCCGGATCGGTCCCGGGCAAGATGCCGATCACGTTGGCCGCGCGGACCTCGTCGACGACCTTCTCGACGCGAAGGTGCACGCGCGTTCCCGTCGGGAATGGCGCGGAGCCGCGCGCCTTCGACATCGCGCTCGCGGCGTCTGCCGTCGTGCGGCCGGCGGGGGCCAAGATCGCGTCGGCGGCCTCACGCGTGAGGGCGGCCGACGGCAGCGCGACCTCGACCGCGGTCTTGTCCGGCGTCGGAAGCTCGGCGCCCGCGATCAGCACGGCCGCGGCGCCCCGCCGCTTCGCGGCGATGAGCTTGTCGAGGCGAGTCACCCGCGCATCGGCCAGATGCGCGGGGGCGCCGTCGAGGACCAGCGCGATCTTCCCGCGGACGTCGACGCCCGCGTAGTCGTCGTACTTCGCCTCGGGAATGTCCGCGCCGTAGCCGGCGAACACCACGTCGCCGCTGACCTCGCCGGCGCGCGAGCCGCCGTGCGCGATCCATTCGCGCCCGAAGTCGAGCTTGCGCCCGGTCGGCCCGAGCAGCTCCAGGCTGCTCGCCGGATCGGGACGCGATGACGTCTCGAGAACGAACGTCTGGAGAAACGATCCCGCGTCGCCGCCGGGCCTGAGCCCCGCCGCGGCCAGCCATTCCGCGAGCCGGCGCGCGGCATGTTCACCGCCCGGCGTGCCGGACCGGCGCCCTTCCATTTCGGGAGTGGTCAGCGCATTGACGCTCTCGGCGAGGGACGCGGCCTGGGGCGGCACGACCGCCGACCGCGCGGCCGCGCCGGCGACGGTGACGATCAGGAGGACAGCGGAAAATGTAACGAAACGGCGGATCACACGCGCATTTTACTCTACCTCGAGAGGCGCGTGGCTCTACCGCCCGGGCTGTGGCGCCGCGGACAGCTCCTTCATAGGGTGGCTCGCGACCGCCCCCGCCATCTTCAGCACTTCCCGGAGATCGGGCGATTCGAGAATGATCTTCGCCGCGGCCGCGCGCAGGCGGTCGATGGACGCCTCGGGAAGGACGAACGTCGTAGGGAGGTCATTGAGGTAGTCGCGCTCCGCTTGGTCCCGCAAAGCCTGGAACGAGACCTCGATCGTATAGATGTCGGTGCTCGGCGCATTCAGCACGTTCGCCATCATCGCCCCCTTGGTCCTGTTGAAGGCCTCCGAGTCGCGTAGCTCGCGCAGCACCGCCCAGCGGGAGTCGATGTCCTTCAGGAGCTCGACGGACTCGCCGGCGTAGCGATCGATGGGAACTCCGGCGGCCTTGACCAGGATCGTCAGCGTGTTGGGCGGCCGGGCCGAGTTGTTCCAGGCGTTCGACGGCACGGACACCGAGTTGACGACGAAGACGATGATCCGGCGCAGATAGTCGAGAGGCGTCGGCCGGCCGGCCGCGCGCAGCGCCTCGAACGTTTCGAGATAGTCGAGCACACCGCGGAGCCCCAGATTGTCGGACAGGCCGCCGTCGAGCAGATGGAAGTACCGGTCCTCGGCGGCGCTGTCGAACTCCCGCAGCTCCTGCAAGCGCTTCAGGATGCGCCCGGCCGGTCGCGGTGGCCGGGGGACGTCCGTGAACTGCCGAAGCCAGCTGGGCTCCCGATAACCGCACAGGCCCCCGTAGTTGTTGATGGTGACGGGCGACAAGACCACCGGCACCGCCGACGAGGCGGCGGCGGCGCGCGCGAGCCTGAAGGAGGTCAGATCCGCGCACATCACGTCGAAATTCTGCGGCATGAACACGACGCGCGATCCGGTGGTGAGCTCCGTCGCGCTCACGGCGATCGTCGGTCCGGACCGGCGCCTGAGGTCCGCGAAGGTGGCGCCGTTGAAGAGCACCTCGTCATAGAGATTCGCCGCCAGCTCCGAACGCCCGGCGCCGGTCAAGGTGGCGCCCCAGTTCAACGGATTGAGGATGCGCCTGACCAGCTGGCCCTGCACGTCGCGCTTCAGAAATCGTCGCTCGTATTCGTCGAAGAGCTTTTCGCCGTACAACCCGTAGGCCAGCGCCGTGAAGCTGCCGCCGGATACGCCGGTGATCAGGTCCACCTCGTCGAGCAGACGAGTCTTACGTCCCGATCTGGTGACGAGCTCGATCCGCCGCAGCGTTTCGAGAACGCCGTACGAGAACGCGGCGGCGCGCATGCCGCCGCCGGAGAAGGCGAGGATGACCAGGTCTTCCCGTTCGCCGGCCTTCGTGCCCAGCCCTTCGAACCGCGGCGCCGGAGGTTCCTCGAAACGCGAGATCCGAGGATTGACCGGACGAGGCGTGCGATGACCAAAGACCAGGAGACCCGTGCCGACGATCAATAGCGATCCGACCACAATCAGAATGGACCTGCGCGACCGAGTCATCAGCAATCTCCAGACCGCACGGTCGTGCACTGCTGGTCCGGTGTGCGCCCAGAGGGCAGGGCGTCACTTGCCGGATACTGACTTCACCTCCGCGACCCGGCCGCCGGTCATGCGCACGAGGTCGGCGGGAGTCAGCTTGAAGACCGTGTTCGGATGGCCGGCGGCTGCCCAAATCTCCGGCCACTGGAGCAAATCCTCGTCGATCAGGATCGTCAACGGCTCGGCGTGCGCGACCGGCGCGACGCCGCCGATCGCGAAGCCGGTCCGCTGTCGCACGAAGTCGGCGTCGGCGCGGCCGATCGGCTCGGCGATGAGCGCGGCCACCTTGCGCTCGTCGACGCGGTTGGCGCCGCTCGCGATGATCAGCACCGCGCGCTGGCTCTGCTCGCCGCGAAAGACCAGCGACTTCGCGATCTGGTCGACATTGCAGCCGACCGCGGCCGCCGCCTCGGCGGAGGTCCGCGCCGACTTCTCGAGGGCGATCACGGTGTGCCCGCCGCCGGCCGCGGCAAGCGCGTCCTGGACCCGCCGAACGCTCGCGCCGAGGTCGGTCATGAGCCGAGCTGTCGGACGGCGCGGGCGACGTCGGCGGGGTCGGGCCGGACCTGAATGCTGTCCGCGAGCTGGAGCCAGC
>DATEMW010000195.1:0-5958 GCA_035275385.1 Candidatus Methylomirabilota bacterium
GGCTGGAGGACCGGAGTAGCCTAGAGCATGGTCGAGAGGTCAACACCCGAGTCGGATATCGCGGAGGTCGACCAGGAAGCGGTCGCCCCGCCCTGGATGACCATCCTCCACAACTGCGACTGCCACACCTTCGAGCAGGTCGTGAAGCAGCTCCAGAAGGCGATCGCTTGCAGCGAGTCCAAGGGCTGGGAGCTGGCCTGGCAGGTCCACAACACCGGCAAGGCGGTCGTCAAGGTGGGCGCCGAGACCGAATGCGTCCGCGTCGGCAACATCCTCGCGTCGATCGGGCTGATCGTAACGGTGGTGCAGTCGTGAGCACCGACAGCGCCGACTCGTCCCTTACCTATCGCCGGGTCGCGCTGTGGGGCTCGCTCGCCGCCAAGCTCGTCGGGGCGTGGGGGCTTTCGTGGGACATCCAGTGGCACATGACGATCGGGCGCGACTCGTTCTGGATCGCGCCGCACCTGATGATCTACGCGAGCGTCGTCGTGGGCCTGCTCTTCGCCTGGGGCGTTCTCGCCTACGAGTGGCGCCGGGGCATCTCGAGCACGCGCGGCTTTCTGCTCTCGGGCCTGGGCCTCGTGCTGGTCGTGCTGGCGGCGCCGATCGACGATCTGTGGCATCGGCTGTTCGGGCTCGACGTGACGCTCTGGAGCCCTCCGCACCTGCTCGCACTGTTCGGCTCGGCGGTCAGCACGCTCGGATGTCTCCTCATCGCGGTCGAGGTTTATCCGCTCCGCAGCTGGACGGGCCGCGCCGCGCTCCTTTTGGCCGGCGCTCAGCTCTACGGCGGCATCCGCGTCACCTTGGACCCGTCGTGGATCCTCGCCTACACCTACGCAGGCGTGCTGTTCCACACGTTCGCGATCCTGGCGGCGCTGCTCTTGCCGCTGGCCCTCGTGACCGCGGCGCGACTCTCGGCGCTGCGCTGGGCACCTGTGCTCGCGGTCATCGTCTCGTTCGGGATCGGGCTCAGCAGCCAGCAGGTGGCGCGCGTGGGCTTCGAAACCTTGAAACCCGTGTCGTTCCTCGGCGAGGAGATCGCGCGGGACTCTGGCTCGCACGTGGCTCTCGGACGCGAGATCGCGGAGAAGAACCGCGCGGTGCCGCCGCCATCGTGGGCGCTGCGCCTCGCCTTGCCGCTGGTGCCGGCGGTGGTGATGGCGCTCGCCGATCCGCGCCGGCGTCCGCGCGCGGCGTCGATCGCCTACGGCGTGGCGGTATTCGCGGCGTACACCTGGTTTCTGTCGACGTTGCCGGCGTACGCGCCGCTGATGCCGACGGCTCTCGAGGGCGCGACCGCGCTGGGGCTGGCGGTGCTGGCCGGCGCGGCGGGCGGCGGCGCCACCGCCTGGCTCGCCGACCGCTTGCTCGGCGGTGCGCCCCGCCCCCGCGTGGTAGCTAAGGGCTCGGTGGCCGGCGCTACATCACCGGGCCGATGATCCAGGGCGCGAACTCCTCCTCGCCGACGCCCGAGAGCTCGCTCTTCGAGCGCTTGCCCGAAGCCACCGCGATCACCTCTTCGAAGATCTGACGGCCCACCGTCGCGATCGGCGTGCCCTCGAGGACGACGCCGCAGTTGATGTCCATGTCCTCGACCATGTGGCGGTACATCAGCGAGTTGGTCGCGAGCTTGATCGAGGGCACGGGCTTGCAGCCGAACACCGAGCCGCGGCCCGTGGTGAAGCAGATCATGTTGCAGCCGCCGGCGACCAGCCCGGTGATCGACACCGGATCGTGGCCGGGCGTGTCCATGAATACGAAGCCGCGCGTGGTGATGGGCTCGCCGTAGAGGAACACGTCCATCATCGGCGTCGTCCCTCCCTTGGTGACGCCGCCGAGCGACTTCTCGAATACCGTGGTGATCCCGCCGGCCTTGTTACCGGGCGCGGGATTGTTGTCCATCGCCTCGATGCCGCGGCAGTACCACTCCCACCACTTGTAGCGGTCGATCAGCTTCTTGGCGACGCCCTCGTTGATCGCGCGCCGGATCAGGAGGTGCTCGGCGCCGTAGATCTCCGGGGTCTCGGCGAGTACGCCGGTGCCGCCGTAGCGCACGAGCTCGTCGACGGCCCAGCCGAGCGCCGGATTGGCGGTCATGCCCGAGTTCGCGTCCGAGCCGCCGCAATTCGTGGCGAGCGTCAGCTCCGAGATCGGCTGGGGCGTCCGCTTGGCATCGTTGGCGAACGGCAGGAGCTTGGCCACCTCCTGCGCGGCGCGGTCGACCGTCTTGCGAATGCCGCCGACCTCCTGGATGTTGACCACGGTGGGCTTGCGCTCGGGATGACCGGGCGCCGCCATGCGCTGGCGGTCGACCATGACCGCCGCCTGGTTCGTCTCGCAGCCGAGCCCGACCAGGATGTACGCGGCCACGTTCGGGTGCTTGGCGTAGCCGGCCAGCACGCGCTGGAGCGCCATGTGGTCCTCGCCGAAGAGCTTGGTGCCGCATCCGGATTTGTGCGTGATCGCCAGGACGCCGTCGATGTTGGGATAGTCCTTCTGCACGTCGCGGAAGCGATCCTTGACGAACTGGCTGACGCTCGCGGAGCAGTTCACGCCCGAGATGATCGCGACGTAGTTGCGCGTGCCGACGCGGCCGTCGTCGCGCTTGTAGCCGTCGAAGGTGCGCATCTGCTCGGGCCGGTAGAAGTCGACCGGTCGCACGTCCACGCCAATCTCGTAGCGATCGGCGCTCAGGTCGCCGATGCCAAGGTTTTGCGTGTGGACGTGGTCGCCCACGGCGATGTCGCGGGTGGCGAAGCCGATCACCTGGCCGTAGCGGCGTACCGGCGAGCCCGTGGCGACCGGGCGGCGCGCGACTTTGTGCCCTGGCTTGATGTCCTGACGTACCTCGATGCGCGTCGGGCCGTCTTCGAGGATCGTGCCGACCGCCAGCTCGGCCTTCGCAACCGCCACATCGTCTTCGGACCGCAGGACGACCGCCTTCTGCGTGAGCGCGTATGTCGCCATGGATGCCTCCCGGCGGCCACTATACCGGATCAGGACCAGAACCGGTCCCCGAGCCCGTTTACGCCGAGCTCGGTCTCTGGATCCGCAGCACCACCGGCGGCTCCGTCTCGAGCTGGATCGTGGTGTGATCGATGCCGAAGCGCGCGTGCAGGACCGCGTGGAGCGTTTCGAGCAGGCGCTCGCTGTCGCGGACGTCATCGACCACGACGTGGGCGCTCATCGCCTCGCGCTCGGACGTGAGCGTCCACACGTGCAGGTCGTGGACGCGGCGCACGCCCGCCACCGAGCAGATCGCGTCCTCGATCTCGGCGAGGTTCAGGTGCGCCGGCGTGCCCTCGAGCAGGATGTTGACCGCCTGACGCAAGAGCCCCCACGTGCGCGGCACGATGACGAGCGCGATCGCGCCGCTGACCAGCGGATCGGCCTGGGTCCAGCCGGTCAGCACGACCAGGACGGCCGCGATCACCACGCCGAGCGAGCTGAGCGCGTCGCCGAGCACTTCGAGGTAGGCCGCGCGGACGTTGAGGCTGCCCTCGGCCGCGCCGTGGAGCAGGCCGGCGCACGCGATATTCACCGCGAGGCCGATCAGGGCGACGCCGAGCATAGGGCCGCCCAGAATCGCCGGCGGCGTCAGGAACCGCCGATAGGTCTCGACGAGGATCCCGCCGGCCACCACGAGCAGCACGAGGGCGTTGATGAGCGCGGCGAGGATCTCGGCGCGGTAGTAGCCGTAGGTCTTGGCGGGTGTCGGCGGCCGCCCGGCGATCCAGATCGCGAACAGCGCCAGCGCCAGGCCCCCGGCGTCGGCAAGCATGTGCCCGGCGTCGGCGAGGAGCGCGAGACTTCCCGACCACAGTGAGCCGACGACCTCGACGACCAGGAACCCACACGTGAGCGCCAGGGTTGCCGTGAGCCGGCCGCGCGAGCGCGCCGCGGCCGTCTGGCGGTGTGCGTGCGCGTCCATCGTGCGGATCGTAACAGGTTCCCGCTCCAACGGGCGCTATCTACCGCGCTGGGCTCGGCGGCTCGTCCGTCCCTTCGGCCTTCGCGCGCTCGAACTCCCACGCGGCGAAGCAGCGATAGTGCAAGTAGTAGCGGTCCAATCCCGGTGTCGCGCCGTGCCGTCTGAATTCGATCTCGAACTCGGTTTCATCCCGCGGGATGGTCTCGCCGCAGAGCGCACACGTCGCGCCGACACCCGGTCCGCCCAAGGTGCGATCCGGCTTCCTGGTGGGCAGTCGACCAGTGCGGATCGCTTCTCGCGCCTTCTCGCGTAGAGAGGTGTTGTCGGGCAAGCCGCGTTCCTCTCCGCGGAATTCTGCTCATCGGGAAATGCCTGTCAAGACATGAATTCCGAAACATAGTTCTCGATACCTTCGGAACGGGGTGACGGCGCCGAACGCGCCCTCACTCGTGCTGGTCGATGTCGGTCTTGGTGAAGCCGATGAAGAGCAAGACGGTGTACTTGTCGAACTTGGCGCGGCCCGTCGAGATGGGCGTTGCGTCGACGATCTCTTCGGTCTGGCCGTCGAACTCGTAGAGCCGGAGCTCGGCGACACCATGACTACGCTGCCACTTGAAGATCGCGATCTCGGGGACCGGGATATTCACCACCGGCGCTTGGAATGCCGGAATTCCGATCAAAGCCTGGTCGTTGTCCGTGCCGAGCACGCCGGCGAACGCCTTGACCTTGAGATCCGGCGCGGCCGGCACGATACGCGCGCCGTGCGCCTTGAGCCAGGAGACGATGAATTCCTTGACCAGCGCGTCGGGACCGGCGTGGTGAAACACCTCGACCGTGACGGTCTGGCTCTTGAGCCGCTCGATGTCCAGCTGGGCCAGCGCGCGCTCGAGCGAACGCATCAGGAGCTGCTGGGTGACGCCGGACGGCTGCGTCGCCGGCGGGACGGGCGAGAGCGCGCAGCCCGTCAGGACGAGACCGATGAATACGACGACGAGATGGTGGAGGGGCTCGAGGCGGATCATCGCCGATATCTAGAAGTCTACGACCGCCTGCTAGAATTCTCGTATGCACCACGATCGCTCCATCGTCCTGCGCGGCCGGAAATTCCACTACACGGAGTGGGGCGCGCCGACGGCGCCGCCGCTCGTGCTGCTCCACGGCGTCACCGGTCACGCGCGCACCTGGGACGATGAGGCCGCGGCGCTGGCCTCGCGCTATCGCGTGCTCGCGCTCGACCAGCGCGGCCACGGTGATTCCGAGGCGCCCCCCGACTGCGACTACACCGTCGAGGCGATGTGTGGCGACCTCGGCGCGTTCGTCGACGCGCTCGACCTGCCGTGCGTCTCGATGGTCGGCCTCTCGATGGGCGGCCGCGTCGCGATCGCGTTCGCGGGGCAGGCCCCACGGCGCGTCGATCGGCTGGTGATCGTCGACATCGGGCCCGACATCGCGCCCGCCGGGCTGGTCCGCGTCGGGACGCTCATGGCGAAATCACCCGAGCTCTTCCCGAGCCTCGAGCACGCGCTCGCGTTCCAGCGGATCACCAACCCGCTCTACACCGAGGCGATGTTGCTCCATCGCGTGCAGCATGGCACGAAGCCCGTCGAGGGTGGCCTCACCTGGAAGTACGATCGCGGGCTGCGCGAAGCCGTGCGCTCGGGCTCGTGGCGCGATCCGATCGACCTCTGGCCCCTCTGGCGCGCCATCGCCTGCCCGATCCTCGTGGTGCGCGGCGGCGACTCCGACGTGCTCTCGGTGGAGATCGCCAAGCGCATGGTTGACGAGAACGCGAACATGCGGCTGATCGAGGTGCCCGGCGCCGGCCATACGGTGCCCGGCGATCAGCCGGCGGTCTTCCGCCGCCTGCTGGACGAGTTTTTGTTCTAGCGCTCGCGGAGCTTGCGCGCGGCCTCGGCCCGCATCTGCTGCATGGCGCGCGTCTCCTGGTCGGAGTAGCGCTCCTCGGTCCACGGGTCGGCGTGCATGTGGTAGCCGTTCTGCTCCCAGAATCCGGGCGGGTTGAC
>DATEMW010000196.1:0-6347 GCA_035275385.1 Candidatus Methylomirabilota bacterium
GCGCCGAGCAGCGCGGTGATCTGCCCGGGGCCGTCGTACGGCGGCGAGACCTCGACGACGTCGGCGCCCACCAGCTGCTGCCCGGCGAGCGCGCGCACCAGCACGAGCGCCTCGTACGACGTGAGTCCGCCGACCTCGGGCGTGCCGGTGCCGGGCGCGAACGCCGGGTCGACCGCGTCGATGTCGAACGAGCAGTAGACCGGCCCGCCGCGCAGACGCGCGAATCGCTCGGCGACCCACGCGGTCCCCTGCTCCTTCACGGTCTCGATCCGCGCCACCTCGATCCCGTGCTGGTCGTGGAACTCGAAGTCCTCGGAGCCGTACAGCGGCCCGCGGATACCGACCTGGATCATCCGCTTGGGATCGATCAGCCCTTCCTCGACGGCGCGGCGAAACGGCGTCCCGTGGAAGTACTTCGAGCCGAAGTACTCGTCCCAGGTATCCGGGTGCGCGTCGAAGTGCACCAAGCCTACGCGGCCGTGACGCCGGGCCACCGCGCGCAGGATGCCGAGCGTCACGGAATGATCGCCGCCGACGCAGACCGGCATCGCCCCTTCCGCGATGACCTGGCTCACCCGCGCATCGATCGCCGCCAGGGTGCGCTCGATCGAGATCGGCACTGTGTCGACGTCGCCACAATCCGCGATGCGAAGCTTCTCGAACGGGTGCACCTTAAGTACCGGGTTCCAGGGACGGATCAGCGAGGACTGCTCGCGCACGGCGCGCGGCCCGAAACGGGCGCCGGTCCGGTACGACGTCCCGCCGTCGTACGGAATGCCCAGCAGCGCTACGTCCAGCCCCTTGGCCGAATCGGCCGCCGACAGCAGCATGAACGTCGCGATCTGCCCGAAGCGCGGCGAGACGAAGGGATTTCGGGGTACCGACGTGGCCACCGGGAACCTCCTGAACTTATAGTCGCACCTCGGGCCCCGGGAACCTAACCCTCCTCGGGCCGACGTCGCGGCTAGTCTAGATCTAGAGCGCCGAGCGGAGCCCGGCTACGGTCGTCAGCAACCGCGAAACCTCGTCGGGCGAGTTGAACACCGAGAACGTCGCCCGCGTCGTGCCGACCACGCCGAGCCGCCGCATCAGCGGCATCGCGCAGTGGTGGCCCGCCCGGACGGCGATGCCTTCGGCGTCCAGGAGCGCCGCGACGTCGTGCGGGTGCAGTCCCTCGATGGCGAACGAGACGACGGCCCCCCGGTCGACTCCGACCGGCGGACCGTAAACGGTCACCCCGGGAATGCGCGACAGCCCTTCCATGGTCTGGCGGGTCAGCGCGCGCTCGTGCTCGGCGACGCGATCCATGCCGAGCTTCTCCAGATACTCGATCGCCGCCGTGAGCCCCACGGCTTCGGCGATCGGCGGGGTGCCGGGCTCGAACCGCCACGGGAGATCGTTCCACTGGGCGTGATCGATCCACACTTCCTTGATCATCTCGCTGCCGCCGCGGCCGGGCTCGAGCCGATCGAGGACCGCGCGCCGGCCGTACATCACACCGATCCCGGTCGGCCCGAGCATCTTGTGCGCGGAGAGCACATAAAAGTCGCAGCCCAGCGCGGACATGTCGAGCCTCATGTGAGGCGCCGCCTGAGCTCCGTCGACCACCGTGAGCGCGTTGACGGCCCGCGCCTTCCCGATGATCTCCTTCGCCGGCGTGATCGTGCCGAGCACGTTCGAGACGTGGGCGAAGGCGACCACGCGCGTGCGCGCCGTCAGCAGGCGATCGAGCGCGGCGAGGTCCAGCGTGCCGTCGTCTCGGACCGGAACGGCTTTGAGCACCGCCCCCCGGTCCTTCGCGACGAGCTGCCAGGGGATCAAGTTCGAGTGGTGCTCGAGCTCGGTCACCACGATCTCGTCGCCCTTGCCGAGCGTCCGACCGATGGTCTCGGCGATCAGCCCGAGGCCGTCGGTCGTGCCCCGGGTGAAGACGACTTCCTCGCGGCTCGGCGCGCCGAGAAACCGCTGGACCGCGTCGCGCGCGACCTCGTAGAGCTCGGTCGCCTCTTCGCCCAGGGTGTGGATCGAGCGATGCACGTTGGCGTGGCTACGCTCGTAGTAGCGGTTCATGGCCTCGAGCACCGCGCGCGGCTTCTGGCTGGAGGCGCCCGAGTCCAAGTAGATGAGCGGATGGCCGTTGACGACCCGCTCGAGGATCGGGAAATCGCGGCGCGTCAGCTCGTCGAGCCTCATGATTTCGGCTTCCCGTCGAGCGCCTGCGCCAGCACCGAGAGCGGCAAGGTCGCGCAGCGCATCCGCGTGGGCCGGATCTCGGCCTGGAGCACGGCCAGCACGTCGCTCACCTCGAGCGCGGCCGCTTCGGTGCGCGTGCGGCCCGAGACCAGATCGGCGACCACGTCGGCCGACGCCGTGCAGATCGCGCACGAGTCGCCGACGAAGCGCGCCTCGGAAATCCGCCCCTCGGGCGCGATGGCCAGCATCATGCGCACGCGATCGCCGCAGAGCGGGTTCACGTCTTCGGCCATCGCATTGGCGCCGGGCAGATCGCCACGGTGGCGCGGATGCCGCCAGCGATCGCGGATGACGTCACTGTAGAGGCTGTTCGCCGCGGGTGTGGCGCCGCTCACTCGAGCTCTCCCCGGGCGACGTTCGTCCGGTACGGCGGGAAGCGGTAGGCCATGTCGCGCGAGAGCATGCCGCCGTGGCCCATCTCGGCCAGCGACCGGTTGTCGACGCGCTCACCGGCGAGGATCTGCGGCAGCGCCAGGTCGAACGTCGTCGCCTGCGAGAACATGCCGCAGGTCGGCATACCGAGCACGGGCTTGCCGTCCCAGAGCGCGAGCCAGAGCAGGCTCCCGGGATGCGCGGGCGCACCGTGGCGCTCCATGCGAGCACCCAGCAAGGTGAGACCGCCGAAGACGGGATCGAGCGGATCGAGCGCGCTCGCGCCCGCGACGATCAGCATCTCGGCGCCCTCGCCCCGCAGCGCCGTCAGCGCGTCGGCCACGATCGTCGGCGAGCCGCCGGCGTAGACGATCGGCAGCAGACGTCCGCCGAACCATTCGATCTTCTGCTTGAGCGCGGCCTCGAAGCGGGCGCGCTGCTTGCCGTCGAGGCGCTCTTGGGCGACCACGCCGATGGTCGTCGGCTTGAAGGCGCTCACGGCGAGGAGCCCCTGGGCGTCGTGCGCGATCTTCTCGACGGCGTTGAGCGTGTCGGCCGGGATGACCAGCGGCGTGACCTTGCACTTCGCGACCGTCTCGCCGGGCTCCACGGGCTGCGAGTCGAACAGCGTGAAGATCGAGATGCCCTCGAGCGCGTTCGCGTCGGCCAGCGCCTGACGCCGAATCTTCAAGAGGCCCCGGCGATTCGCGACCAGCGTCCACTGCCCGCCGCTGTAGCCCTTCACCTCGACGCCGTCGCCGACGACGGCGGCCGCCAGTCGCTTGCCGGCCTCTTCCTCGTGCAGGTCGCCCGGATCGAGCGCGAGAACGTGGATCTCGTCCCACGGCGTCTCCAGCAGGACCTTCGCCGTCGCCGCGGTCAGCTTCGCTCCCTTTTCGACCGCGATCTTGCCCGCGGCGTCGCGAACGTCGTGGCAGAGGATCTTGCCGGCCAGGCTTTCGAGCGTCGCCGGCTCGCGCCGCTGCGCGATCGCCTTCATGACCGAGCGCTGGGCTCCGTGCGCGCGGGCCCAGCGACCGGCACGCTGTCGCGCCGAGGCTTCGTGCTGAGCGGCTGGCCCGTGCCGCCGCCGCGCACGGCCTGGATCTCGGCCATCACCGCCAGCGCGATCTCCGGCGCCGAGCGGGCGCCGATGTCGAGGCCGATCGGCACGTGGATGCGCTTGAGCGCCTCCTCGCTCAGCCCCTCTTCGACCAGGAGCTTCAGGATGGCGGCGCCCCGACGCATCGAGCCGAGCATGCCGATGTAGCCGACGTCGGTCGCGAGCGCCTTCTGCAAGACCGGCACGTCGTACTTGTAGTCGTGCGCCATCAGCACGAGCGCGGTCGACGGCGCGAGCGGATACTGGCCGACCAGCTCGGAGGGGATGCCGATCTTCAGCTCGTCGACGTTCGGGAAGCGCTCGCGGGTCGCGAAGCGCGGACGGCCGTCGATCACGACCGTCCGGTAGCCGAGCACGCGGGCCAGCTCCGTCATCGGCATCGAGACGTGGCTGGCGCCCACGACCAGCAAGAGCGCGGACGGCGCGAACACTTCGACGAACGCGCGCGTGTTCTCGGCGAAGAGCGTCCGTGAGGTGCCGACCGTCATCGCGTCGCGTGCGGCCTCGCCGAATCGCTCGTCGAGCGTCGCGTCGCCGAGGCTCCCCTCCGTCGTGCCGTCGTCCAGCAGCAGCATCTTGGCGCCCACTGGGCCGTCCAGCCGCGTGACGATTGCGGCCCTCCCGCCCTTGTCGTTGTGGGCGCGCACGCGCTCGAGCAGATCGGAGGACAGCGGCTCGACGAACACCTCGATCGTCCCGCCGCACGTGAGGCCGATCTCCCACGCTTCCTCGTCGCCCAGGTTCAGCTCGAGGAGCCGCGGGCGATTCGTGTTGAGCACGTCCTCGGTCTGCTCGATCACCTGCGCGTCGACGCAGCCGCCGATGGTGACGGAGCCGAGCACGGATCCGCCCTCGCCGACCAGCATCTTCGCGCCTTCTTTGCGCGGCGTGGTACCGCGCGTGTTCACCAGGGTCGCGACCGCGACCTTGCCCGGAGACCGCCGAAGTTCGTCAATTTGATCGAAAAGTTCCGCCATGGGACCTAATGATACGCCGAGCGGCGCCGGTAAGCACTCCCGTCGCCGGCCATTATGCTCAGAGGTGCAGCTTGCCGGCCAGGTCGCGCAGTGAGGCGAGGTTGTGGCCCGGGGCGAAGTCGTCGATCAGCGGCATCGCTGCCGCCATCCCACGGGTCAAGGGCTCATAGGACGGGTTGCCGAGCAGCGGGTTGAGCCAGACCAGGCGCGCTGCGCGGCGCTTGATCCTGAGCAGCTCGCTCGCCAGTACGTCGGGCTCGCCGGTGTCCCAGCCGTCCGAGAGGACGATCACGATCGTCCGCCGGTCGACCAGGTGCGGCCACTCGCGGTTGAACTGGGCGAACGACTCGCCGATGCGCGTGCCGCCCGACCAGTCGCGCACGTCCGTGAGCCGCCGGAGCACCTGGCGGTACGAGCGCCCGCGCAGGAGCTCGGTGATCCGTGTGAGCCGCGTCGAGAAGATGAACGTCTCGACCCGGCCGAACACGTTCTGCAGCGCGAACAGGAACTGCAGCAGGAAGCGGCTGTAGAGGTCCATCGAGCCCGAGACGTCGCAGAGCAGGACGAGCCGGACCTTCTTTCGCTTCCGCTCGCGAAAGCGAAGCTCGATCAAATCTCCGCGCGTGAGATTCGCCCGCAAGGTGCGGCGCAGGTCGACCCGGCCCCGGCGCTTCTTCGGCCGCCGGCGGCGGCTCATCCGATGGGCGAGGCGGCGCGCGATCTTGACCGTCAGCTTGAGCAGCTCGTCCAGCTGGTCGGGGCTGAACGTCGAGAAGTCCTGGTTGACGAGCCCTTCGGCCTCGGAGGCCAGCGGCACGCTGAGCGGATCGCCCGCTTCCTCGGCCTCGTCCTCGCCCCACGACTCGAGCGCCAGCGCTTCCTTCTTCTGGGCCTGCTTGGCCAGCGCGGCGCCGTCCGGATCATCGAGCGACGGCGCCGGGATGAACCCGGACTGATCGTCGTCACGGTCCGGCAGCACACGCCAGAACGCCTCGAAGCAGCGGTCGAACGGCGGGACCTCCTCGGGGCGCGTGACGAAGAGCGCGCGCAGCCCGAGATAGAGCTCCTGACGATCGGTGATGTCGAGATGATCGAGGGCGCGGACGGCGTCGGTGACTTCGACCAGCGTCACCGGGAGGCCGGAGCGGCGGAGCAAGGCCGCGAAGCGCGCGACCGCCGCCGAGAGATCGCGCGCCACGCGCTCAGCTCGGCGTGGGCAGGAACGAGCCGAGCCCGGTCTTGGCGATCTCGGCGCGGAAGCGCTTCATGTCGTCGACGTCCTTCAAGACGCAGCCGAGCGTCTCGCCGACGAGCGCCTCGTCGATGTGGTCGGCGTGCAGCGACGCCAGCGCCTGCGCCCAGTCGAGCGTCTCGGCCACGCCCGGCACCTTCGCCAGCCGCACCTGACGCAGCGACTCCATGAACTTCGCGATCTCGCGCGCGAGCCGCGTGTTGATGCCCGGCACCTTGCGCGAGATGATCCGGATCTCCTTGTCGGACGACGGATAGTCGATCCAGAGATAGAGACAGCGGCGCCGGAGCGCGTCCGACAGCTCGCGCACGCGGTTCGACGTCAAGATGACGTGCGGCGGATGCGTCGCCTTGATCGTCCCGATCTCCGG